>WRCR01000035.1 GCA_009783865.1 Planctomycetaceae bacterium
CGGTAATCAATAAAATAATAAGCAGTAGTTTTTTCATAGTTATTTCACGGTTAGAGATAGATTGTCTCACTTAGCGTCAATTTTAATCCTACGCCGGACAAAAATCAATAACCGATTTTCTCTGCAAGATTGACAATCCGCTGGTCGGTATCCCGCTTGCTCTTTTCTGCTAACTGACGGCGCAAGGCAGGGTCGGAAGTCGTTGTCAGATACACCATTGCTTGATAGCGCACATCAGCATCGGGGTCGTTAGTCAATTCCAGCAGCCAAATATGCTGCGGTATGCCCGCCGTTTGCGGAATCTTTGCGATAAGTTCCTTCCGCACCGCAGAATCGGGATGATAAAGTTCGTATGCCAACTTCAAATGTAGTTCCCGAAAGCCGTCTCTTGCCGTCAGCGTTTTTTGCACTTCGGAAACGATTTGCGAGTCCCCGCTGTGAAGCAATTTCATCAGTTGTATCGTTGGAAGCGAAGGAACTTTTGACACCGGAATTGACTCAAACTTGTCGTTAATGAAATCACCATCAGTCTTCTCCGATGGCTGCGAATTATCATCCCGTTTCAATTTTTTCGGCGGATTTCTTTCGGAAATATAATCCGAAATGATGTCGATTTCCTCTGTTTCGTCAATAACTGGTATTTCCTTATATTCACGGACGGTTTTGCCGCTAACACCGGCAAGCGCGGGTTCCGAAGTCCGAGTCCGTGCAAGGTAAGTACCGCCGGTATTGTTTCGCAAGGTATCCGGCTGACTCTCCGGTGAAGAGCGGTTTTGCGAAGCGTGAAATTGCGGCGATTGATAATACGCTATCAACCGTTCCGCATTTGGTACCGACATCGTATCCGCTAATAATTCCTCGTTTATACTGCTTTCCATGTTGTGCGGACTAAACAGCGGCTTGCCGTTTTCCGCCATCAAAACCGGATGAGCATAACGGGGATGAAACAGCGCAGCGGTTTCCCGTCTTTCGGAATTATCTGAATTGCCCGCGGTCGCACGGCTATTTGTTTCGAGTAAATCGAGTATCGCAATACAGTTGCGGTTCGCTTTTCGTCCGTCGTCATTCTGTATCCGATTGTTCGACAACTCGAAGCCCTCCGCTAGTGAACGAATCAATGAACGTGTCAATACAGCGGCTGCGGCTTGTCCCGAAGACCGAAACTGTGGTGCTTGTTCCTGCAATGCTTTCGACAACTGCAATTCCCAGCGAAAAGGATTCTTGGAATTTCTGTATCGATGCCGATTTCTAATTTCGTTTTGCAGTCCTTCAAAACAGGCGTTAAACACGGCTTGGCGTTCCGAATTGATACCGCTGACCAGACCGGAAAGACCGGCTTCGTCGAGTTGAATCAGCAGCGCGGTATAGACCGGAATATCTTTTTCATCGCAGGTTTGCAATTCTTTGGCGTATTGTTCGGCAATATGAAACGGCGTTTGCGATACCTGCACCACGAAAAACAGTAGAACAAGAAACGTTGCCGGTATTAGCAGTCCCCAAGGTGAAAGCAGAAACTTGCCGCAGGCAAACGTAAGACATTTCCAGAGAACTATCGGAAGAGCGAAAAGAAACGCTCCCAGCAATTCAAAAGGAAAGAGCAAATACTGTAAAAGTCCAACGACCCGCTGCATCGTGAAAAAGCGGAAAACAGGAAAAATACGAGGAAAATTGAGATAAAAATCCGAGGTAATAATATCGATTCTGCCGAATGCCGGCAAGAGCAAAAAGAGGCGGGGGCTTTAGCCCCCGCAATCGCAATTTTACCGCAAGAATGGGTCTTCAAGTGCCGTCGCCGTTCCTTGCGGAACTGCCGGTAATACCTGATTCTGATTAACCGTATTCGGTTTCGCTGCGTTTTGCGGAGCCGCTTCCGGCAATACCGATTGCGGTAATGCCGCCCGCAACGGTTTCGGTTCACTCTCTTTTCTCACCGCATTGAGTGTTACCGGCGAAGGGTTAGCCGAAGGATTGGTTTCGGCACCCTCTTTTCCAACGCGGTTCTTATGCTTCTGATAGCAGTAAGTCGCCTGCTCGAAAAGAAGATGCGCATTCACGCCGGGACAATTCACTTCTGCCCGCATCCGATGTTTGCCCGCCTTTTCCGCCTTCACTTTGATTTTCAACGTTATCGTCTGACCGGCACTGACCGACGGAATCTTATCGAAAACAACCTGTCCGTCGTTCATTGTTCCATTGGCACCTTCCACCGCAAACGGTTCGAGACCGGAAGCAAAGGCGGCACATACTTCAACGTCCTCTGCGGGTTTTGTACCGCGATTAGCAACATTGATAGAATATACTACTTCTTGTCCGACTTCTACGGGCCCCTGCGGATTATCAACGTCCATCCTCAAATCGGCGATGGCTTCCGCACCAACAGAACCGCTGGAACCGGCAACCAATCCGCTGATGTCGCTGACAACGGCTTCGAGTTTGCAAATGCCTTCCCGTTTCGGTTCGCAGATAATAGTTGCGGCAAATTTATCACCGGCGGCAATAGTCGGAATGTTCCACGTAACAATGTTTTGTTGCGAAAACTTTCCGTTGCTGTCGTTGGTCAGATACTTCGCACCGAGCGGAATTGATACCGCTAAATCCAAATTAGTTGCCGCCGCATTTCCCTCATTTTTCACGATAACGTGAAATTCTGCCGGGTTATCTACAAACTGCACTTCCGGTGCTTCAACCTTCACCGATATATTCGGACGGAGAACCTTCACCCGCTTGGAAACCTGAGTGGTCACATCATAACTTCCCGTTGCGAGAATGTTAATGTCAATATGCTCTTGCTTTCCCGTCCAAACATCGACATCAATCGTCTGTTCTTCGCCTGCTTTTAGAACCGGCAAAGTACAGGACTTCATGTCGGAACCCGTTTGCAGTAATTCCAAATTCAGTTTTTCGGCATCTCCATTTCCGGTATTCTTGACGATAAGTTTGTATCCCACGTTTGCTCCCCAAAGAACTTCGTCGGGACCTTGCAGCACCATTTCGACAACCGGCTGCTGTACTTCGATTTTCGCAACAGCAGTCGTTTTATGAAAATCATAACAGATTCTTAAATCAACGCTTTTGCGTTCCTGCGGAACAAGATGAAGGACGAGTTGTTCTTCGGCAGTCGGGTCAAGCCGGCTGATTTTCCATACGAATTCACGGGATTCCTTGGACTCGCCCTTAATATTAGCGGCTTGTACCACAGATGTCGTTCCTGTGCTTACATCCGGCGGCAATATTTCAATCCAGTTCGGAATATCAACGGTGAGCAGGACTTGCTCGGCAGCCGCTCCGCCGCGATTACTCACCCTTATTCGATACAAGGATTCTTTTCCAACCACAATACGGGAATCACCTTCCGTTTCAACTTCGAGGAGCGGACTTACCAGAAACGCCTTTCCCTTTCCGACAACACGATTTACCAGTTGTTTCTCTGCCAGCTTTTCTGTTAACTTTTCCGGCAACTTTTCTTCTGGTTTTTGTGCCGCAACAGTTTCTCCTGCATTTTCCTTCGCAGTTTGATTCCAAAGGGAATGTTTCGACCCCGTGCTGGTGCCGACACTGATACCGCCTATGGGCGGCAAATCCGAATTCGCCGAAGACGTTTCCCGCAGTGAATTGTAGCCGATGTCGTTTTTTGCGGTGTCAATTCGTTGTATTTCCGCCTTCGCAACATTCGTTGAGTTGGACGGATTGAACGGCGTTGCTTCCGTTATGACTGGAAACGTTTCTGTTATTTCAACTCTTTTTGTTACCTTATCGAATATACTTTCAACAGGAGAATCAACTGACGGCTGTACCGCAATACTCTCTGATGGCATTGCGACTGTTTTTGTATTTGAACGACTAACACCGAAGTCCGGTGCTTGCGGCGAATTTTGGGAGTCCGTAATTTGTGCCGTCTGATTCTGCGCGGTCTCTACGGGCAAGTCACTCATCATTCGGTTGCGCATTGATTGCAACCGGCGGAGTGTTTTGCTTTCATCGGCAGTATCTTCCGCCTCCTCTGTAACAGCAGGACTCGGTTTCACAACGCTGTTCATTTTCTGTTCTAACTGAACGCTCCGGTTTTGTTGTGAGGCGGCAACGGTTAGTTTGTTTTCCGGGGCGGACTGATCAAAATTTCTGATTTCAACCGCTTTGATAGGTTTCGGCGGAGTAGTCGGAATTGCAATCTCAACCGGTGCATTAGGATTACTTGGCTGCGCGGTATTCACCGGTGTTTCTGCCTCATCTTCGTCTTTTGCAAAATTCACTATGGAACGTTTGACGCGGTCAAAGAACCCAGATACTCTTTTTTCGACTGAAGTTGACTTTTCCGCGGATTCGTTTTGGCCGCGCACTGAATTTTCGGTTCGGACCGATATAGATTCTGATGTGCCGTCAGACAAAACTGCCGAGGCGGCAGACAAACTAATTACGGCACAAAGTGCAGCCGCAAAGAAAATGTTTTTGCGTGTCATCGTTTTTCTCTCCGAAATACCAATTCTACGTAAGAGCAACAATCGAAAAGATTGCGGTTCTTATCGGGTATATCGGCAAAAACGGGCTTGCCGGTTTAATCGACTTTGCGGATTTAACGGAATAAAATGATTTTGACGAAAAAAACCGGCACAGAACCGGCGCAAAACCAATGCAGAAGATTACGCCGGTCTCCTGTTTTACCCAAACTAATTTGTCGTAGTACCTGCGGGAGCAGCAGGGGTGTCGCTTGGCGGTGCCGGTACGTTAGTAGCGGGCTTTTCGGCAGGCGGTGCCGACGGCTCTCGAACACAACTACTGCCCATAGCAAACACAAGTAAGGACAAACCGAGAAGAAGGGAAACGATATTTTTCATTTTGAAATTCTCCATTGAAATTGAGTTGCAGAAAAATGTACACACCAATTATAGCATGAAAAATTAAATATGCAAATGACGATTGTCTTTTTATAGTCCGGTTTTGATTGAGCATACTGTCGTTTTATGATACAATGACGTTTCTTGCACTCTGTATCCGATTCGATTTAATTGTCCCATGTCCGAACCTGATGTAAAAAATACCGGCGGGCGTATGCCCGCCTTATGAAACCGAGTACGTTGACGTTCCTGCTATCATCAAAGCGAAAGCGGAGGAAGCCGCCGTCAGCGGTTTCGCCTACGGTTATATCTTCGCCAACAACTTCCGTCTCGAAACCTAAATCGGAAAAGGAGGAATTATCGACTTCGGATTGGCGGAAGAGATACGCACAAGTTTAGATCGATTCAGCGAAAGTACAGATGGACATCAGCGGTACACGTCCTTATATGTCGCCGGAACAATGGCAAGGCAAGTATCAGGATGCACGCACCTACCAATACGCTTTAGCGGTAATGGCATACAAGTTATTCAGCGGCAAGTTCCCCGCAGTGGGCGGTTCCTGCGGGAGTTGTTGCGGTTGTGGTTAGCCGGAAGACAGACGGGTATTCTGCACTTCTAGTTCCTTCCCTCATTTGCGGCGTTGTTTTTTTCAAAATCAATCTTGACACGTTTCGCCGAAATTTGTATTTAACGCATTGATAACTCGTATTCAAAAATTTCCTTGGCGGAAATAAATGCAGAAATACCGTAAAAACAATCAGAAAAAACGAAAAACAAGGCAGCGGACAACATCGCTCAATGCTGTGCTTTGCTTCATTGCGCTGTTTCTGCTCTGTTTCAATGATTATTCCTTCGCCCAATACGGCTCGATAGGACAGCAATCCGGTGTCTCAAGCAGTACATTATTGAATAATACCCAAAGT
This sequence comes from Planctomycetaceae bacterium, assembly GCA_009783865.1. Classification (GTDB taxonomy): domain Bacteria; phylum Planctomycetota; class Planctomycetia; order Pirellulales; family Thermoguttaceae; genus WRKP01. The sequence continues at coordinate 5,757 of WRCR01000035.1, forward strand.
GTTCTTGTTGCACAAGCAGCACCTGTAATAACCGCAACTCCTGTTAACGGCGTTCCTGTACCGGCATCTGTTCCGTCAACATCAACCGTTTTGAGCGGTACAGCCGCATTACCCGCAGTACCGGTTTTTATTCAGCCGCTTGACCCATACGCAGTTCCGCGCACAACTTCGCTCTTTGCTTCTTCGTCTGTTCCCGGTACGGTACCGGTAACATCCGCGGGCAGCAATTCCACGACCTTGTACGCCGCCCCGACTTATTCCGGTCAATGGAATCAAGTTGTACCGGAGACCTATCAGGCAGTCCGAAGGTTTCGTGAAGCAACCGAATTCACTTATACGATGATGCCGGGCGGAAAAGGAGACAACGCCTTCGGTATCAACGAAGTTGACATCCGCATGCAACTGTCGTTTCCTTGCAGATTTATTCCGCATAACAGTTCGGCAGCCGTTGACTCCGATGGTTTTTTTTACGTTGCTCCCGGATTGAGTACTTTCTGGTGGAATGGACCTGTCGGACCGCCGGATATGCCGCCGAATGGTTTCGGAGCATTTATCGACTTCGGAATCAATCCGCGATTCAACGAGGTATTCTCAATGGAAGGTTGGTTTCGTCTCGGTGCGTATTCCGACTTCAAGAAAGTCAAATCGGAAGCACTGCGCTATCAAGGACGTTTAGCCAGTATATTTACGGTTTCGCCGACTGTGCAGATTATCGGCGGTGCGCAGTATCTTGACCGCGTCCGTCTCAAAATCATTCCGGTCGGCGGCGTAATATGGACACCGAGAGACGATTTGGTCTTGCGGTTGACCTTCCCGAATCCAAAGATTTCACAGCGGTTCTGGCAGACTGCCAACGCCGACTGGTGGATTTATGCAGCGGCGGACTACGGCGGAAACAGTTGGTCAATAGACGGCATGGGACAAACCGACTACAACGATATACGTGTAGGCGGCGGTATTGAATTTGAAACACTAACAAAAATCAACGGACATATTGAATTCGGCGGTGCCTTCAATCGGGAATTATATTCCACCGATTACAAACAGCGGAAGTTATCCGACGCAGTGTACCTGAAACTCGGTTTTGTATTTTAGAATAATATCCAATGCGCCACACGAACATAAAAATATATTGTTTTATCGCGGTGATACTTATGGCGGCAGTGCAAGGTTTTGCGCAAACCGACACTTGCATTCCGGTACAAATCAATCCGTATCCGGGCTTGGGAACCGACGGTCTAACCGGACAGCGGTATGTCTCAAACGGTGTTGTGTATAACAATTTCAGCGGCGATGCGAGCAGCATAAGCGCAGCATCCACCGGTGTTCTGCCGCTCATAGCAATCAACGAAGAAGAATATGCCGATTTGGAAGTCGGTTCACATTTGGCACCTGCTGCGGGTGCGGAGATTTATCTTTCCCGTATGCCAACCGGTAAAAGGACAGGAGTATTTCAGAAAGCGAATTTCAATACTCTTTGGACTCCGAAAAACGGCAGCAAAGGAGTCGGATTTACGCAATTCGATGTTTCAGCAAGTTTTGCCGTTCCGTTCTTCACGGTGGACTCGCCGCTTATCTTTACGCCAACTTTTCAGATGTGGATGCTTGAAACGAAAAATAAAGACGACTGGAAGGACTGGGAAAAATTATATTCAACCGGCATTAGTGTCCGCTGGCTCAAGACGCTTGTCAAAAATAAATTCATGTTGGATATAGGCGCATCGCCGACTTACAGCGGTACTTTTCACGGCAAGATGTCAAAAGCGATGCGCTATCCGGCGCACCTTGCCGGTATCTGGAGTTGCAATCCGCGTTTGAAAATTGTATTCGGCGTTGCGTATCTTGATAGAAACGACGACCTCGATTGGATTCCGATGGCTGGTCTGATATGGATACCCAACGATGATTTGAATGTCGAGTTGATACTTCCGCGTGCAAGAATTGCGCAGCGCATCCGCTGGTTCGGAAACGCTGCCGGTGACGAAAGTTCCGATTGGCTCTACGCCGGTTTTGAATTCGGCGGCGGGTCATGGAGCAGAGAATCCGAGGGGACAACATTCGAACTTAATTACCGCGACTTCCGTGCGCTGCTCGGCGTTGAACGGCGGTGTGATGTCGGTATTACGCTTGCGTTGGAAACCGGCTATATGTTTGCCCGCAAGTTTGAATTTGTAGGATACGGCAAATACGAACCGGACGACACCGTATTTCTGCGTCTTCGGGTTTCGTTTTGAAATTGTCTAAAAACAAATCATTGCTCCGACTGTGAATATCGCAGCGTCAATGATACCGTGCGAGAACCACGCTTCCCGCACGGAGTTGCTTTCACAGCAAAGCCGACACCAGAATAATCCGCCGACCGCAACGCCCAGCGAACCAAGCCAGCATAAAACGGATGTATAGCCGAAATATGTACCCAGCAAGACGACGTGATGACTCATAAAACCAAGCGAAGAAACAACGGCGGCAATTCCAAACGGTAAAAAGCGGTTCAAGCGTCCGAACACGAACCATCGCCAATAGTATTCTTCAAGTCCGCTGTGAATGACAGAATAGAAAATACCTAGCAGAAGAAACGCCCGCCAATCGGTTATTCCGAAACCGCTGATTTTCTCTTTGATTATCTGAACGGCTTGCGAATTATCCGCAAGTCCTCCGCCCGGCAAACTTAAAACAAATTGATAGAGCAGAAGCAATGCAGCAAAGACGGCAATTCCAAAAGCGGCACTGATAACGAATAACTTCGGATTAAATTTCTGATTCGTTCTTTTGAAAAGACGTTCTTTACAAATGACCGCAACCCAGAAAACCGGCAGCGCAAACTGAATAATTTTTCCGACAGCAAATGCCGCTTTCTGAATACTGCCGGTTTCGCCTGCAAGAAAAACGAAATAGACGAAAGTTAACGCCGTTGGAAAAATTATCGCAAAAAGAATGACGGCTATCTCGGAATATAAACTTTTCATCGTTCTTCACTTATGTTCTTCTTCCTAACCGCTGGTCGAGTTTTTCCGCCTGCTGTTTGATTCTTTCAATTTGTTCTTTGATAGAAATCAAATCATTGCGAAACAAGACCAGTTTATTTGTTTCCTGCTCGGCTTCACCGAAAATTCCATTCAAGGCAGACAAGCGGTACCAGCCCGCTGCGGCGGTTTTGATTTCCTTGTCTAATCCGCTGCGGAGCATCATTGTGAATAAGCCGATAATCAAAACACACCAGGCGAGAAGCCAGAACAAGGAAATTAAGTAAAACTCGAAACCGAAGGGCTTGGCATCAGGATAAAACGACGTGTCCCAGAAAAAATTCTTTGCCGGTCGGAACAGCAGAAACGCCAGCATGATGCCCAAAAGTGTTTCATAAAAAATACGCACCCACAGCCGGTCTTTTTTTGCCGCTAACCGGCTGCAAATATTTTCCAATTCTCTGCCGATGTCTTCAGCCAAAGAGCGTTCCGCCTTCGCTGCTTCTTGAATGACAAGTGTTGTTTCACAAACCGCAGCGGACAATTCTGCATCGGAAACAAAGCCGCTCAAAATCAATGCGGATTCCCGCAGCCGGCTTTCTTCCGCTACGGCTAATGAAGTCCGCACTGATTTTTTGTGTTTCCGTTTGTCGGACAATTTTCGGAGAGAACGGACGCTCTCGAAAGTTCCCCAAACGGCAAGTTGCGGTAAAGAACGAGCGCGGGCAAGCAGCGCACCGGACGCTAACATTCCGAGCATCTGATAAAGCCGAAGAAGAAGTGAAAACGGACTATATCCCCATTGCGATGCAATCTTTCCAATAAGACGGCTTTCCCAAACCCGCCGGTCGCGGATAAGTTCGTCTTTGATTTGTGCCGACAACTGTTTGCCGAAACGCTCCCGTTCTTCCGTTATTCGTTCCCGCAACTTGCAAACATTCGTCCACTTCGATTCAATTATGTCGATGCAGTCATCGATGGTTTCTTCCGTTAAATCAACATAATTCGCCTGCCGGATTTGTATTGCTGCCTCTTCGTTCAGTTCTTTCGTCAAGAGTTGCTGCAATTCGATGAAGTCCTTCGGAAGTTTTTCGGCAGCATTGTTTCTGTTTTCCTGCTGTTGAATTTCAAGTGCGCGAACAGAATCGACGAGATAAATCGTACCGGTATAATAATTTTTATTGAGCAGTTCTTCCCAATCGTTTCGTATGTCGATGTCGCGGTCAGCGTGTGTTTGAACAAAAACCAGCCGCGCACCCGGTGCCGCTGCTGCCAACTCGTCTAATACGCATTGATTCTTATATTTCTGCTGTGTGCCGGTAATCAAAAGAATGTCGCACAGCGGCAGTACTTTCCGCAACTGTGCGAGGTTTGATTCCCGCAGTTCTTCGTTTTCCGTAGTATCAGGGTCAGGACAATCGATAAAACAGGTTTTTTCCAGCAGCGGCAATTCGCGTTTTTCGATTTGAATTCCATCGAGTGCGAGGTTCCACGTTTCCGGTTTTGCCAATGTATGACAAACGAGAGTCGGAACCGAAGTGGTAGGTCTTTCTTTTCCGCCTTTGACGATTTTTTCACCGGCAAGGGCGTTGACGAGAGTACTTTTACCGGTGCCGGTTCCGCCCAGCATTGCAACGATGAGCGGCATATTTAAGCGGTGCTGCAAGGATTCCGTGCGGTGCAGAAAACGTGCTGTCCGTTCTTGGCAATAATCGGCGGGCCCCCATTTGGGTGCGTTTTCCGCCCAAGTGCGCAGACGGCTTCCCGGTGTCTGTTCGTTGATGGTAAAGTTCATGATAGTTTCAAATAAAAGATAATACTACACAAGAGAATTATACCCCATGTTTTGCGGTTTTGCAAAATTTATGCTGCTGATAATTATCCCGTCTGCCTGCCTCTCGACGCGCCGCAACCGCCGAACAATAAGTCCTGACTCGAAAATTTTTACAAAACCAAACTCCTAAAAAACAAGGCGCAAATGCCTGCCAATGCGTTTGTTTTACTTGAACTACCTGATTTAACATTTTCTTACCCATTTTGACATTTAGTGGCGAGTAATAAAAGCCGCAAGCCGAAGGGCTGCGGCGGACAACCAGTGCAAATAGTAACACCCCCGTTAGAATTGGCAAGAGCAAAAAGTGCCAGTTTGAGCGGTGAGCGGTGAGTTGCGGGCGATTTGTTTATGAGCGGGTACTTTTTGCTATTGCCAATCTCGGAAAATATGTTAGAATTCATGCAAAATAGTCGAAAGTAATTTGAAACAATAAACCAAAATAGCGAAATTAAGAAAGAGCAAAAATAATGGAAAATCAGAAAGATAATTGGGATATTCTCGCAATCAATTTAGGATTCGAATCAGAATCGGAAACCGAGCAGCAGCCCGAAAAGTGCGAAACGGAAGCAGTTCCGCCGCCGGCAAACGAGAACACTGACGCAGTAATTACCGAAAAACCAACCGTTGAAAAACCCATAGAAACCGCCGCTGACGCAGAAAATCCGATAAGAGCGGGAACCGGCGAAAATGATTCATTCGGCGCAGGTATTCTTGACAAATCGGAAACGATGATTCCGTTTGAAGTAAAACCGCCCGCTCCCGTATTGCCGCGGGGAAATATGATGCAATACGGTCTGCCGCCGGATATTCCGCAAGATACTGCTCATAATTCATCTCAGCGTGACCAGAAAAAATCGTTTTTGGGACGTTTTGCGAAAATGACCTTTTTCGGCACACCAGCGGCAAAAGAACCGCCGCCTGTTCACGGAAGACCGCATCGTCATTCCAGCAAGGCAGTGACATCGTTTGCATCAAAAACCGTTGAAACCGCTGATGTTCCGCTCAATTATGTTGTTAAATCGGAAAGTTCGGCAACTCAAAATGTTCAAAATACAGCGGCAGATACTGTTACCGCCGACGTTGTCTCCGAAATGAAAGCCCCGGCAGCAGACACAAAACAAAGCGCGGCAGAAGATAATCCGGTAGAGCAACTTATCTCGCAAATAGAATCCCGAAGCAGGGACTTGAAACACCACATAGATGAACAACACCGGGAAGAACACAGTGCAGAGAAAAGGAAGTTTCCACGCCGTCCGCCGTCTATGTTTGAAGACGAACCGGCGGAAACAGCAGAAGTCCGCGCCTTGAAAAACATTATCGAAAACGAGAAAGTTCGTGAAGATGCGGAGAAGCGTCTCAATTCCATTTTTAACGAAGATGAGAAAACTGACGGGCAAAATCGCAGAACGTCCCCGCAGCCGCATTGGAAAGAAAGAGAACCGAGGGAACAAACCAGGGAGCAACCTAGAGACCGGCAGAGAGAACAACCGCGGGAACCTCAGAGAGACCACAGAGATAGGCGGGACAGTCGGCAGTATAATTCGGAAGAACGTGATTATCCGCCGCGCAGCCGCGGACAACGAGGTCCTAAATACAGCCCGCGGGAACGGGAATATGTTAAAGAACCGCGATTTCAGGAAGAGGAAAGCGGTTTTACCTCTTGGGAAGAGCCGGAAGAAGTAAAGTCGACTGAACGTTCACCAAAAACACGAGGTTCGCGGGGCAGCCGCTCTGATTACAAGCAGGGTTATCAAGAACGCAAGCGTGAAAAGCGGGTTATTTCCGGTCACTTCAGCGATGATTCCGATGAGTTCATGTATGATGGCGCGGATGACGAAATTTCCGTTGACCCTGTTTTGGTTCAGGCGGCGAGAACAGCACTCGGCTGGGACGATGCAATTTCCGGTATCATTGAAAACAATATCCGTCAACATTTATCCGGCGGCGGAAATCAGCGTCAAAACCGGCGGTAATAGAAGACCGTAAATAACATAAAAAGGGGGGTAAAAGTTTAGTGGGGAATTTACACACCCTATAAAAAACGCATAAATAAACCAAATGACTATACTTGACGGAAAAGCCCTGTCCGAAAAAATCTTGAACGAAATTGCCGCGGAGGTTGTCCTGTTCAAAGAAAAAAGCGGAATTGTGCCGTGTCTTGCGGCAGTGCTTGCCGGAGATAATCCGGCAAGTAAGATTTATGTTGCGAACAAGGAAAAGACCTGCGGTAAAATCGGAATTGCCGGCAAATTGTTTCGTCTTCCCGCCTCGACTACTACCGATGAATTACTGCAACTGGTAAATACCCTCAACAACGATGACAGTGTTCACGGTATTCTGATTCAGTTGCCGCTGCCGGAGAGTTGCGATGAACAGAAAATTCTTGATGCAGTCAATCCGCTCAAAGATGTCGATGCATTTCATCCTGAAAATGTCGGCTTGTTGTCGCAGGGTCGTCCGCGGTTTCAGCCCTGTACTCCTTACGGAGTGCAGCAGTTGCTTTTGCGGAATGGAATTGAGACCGCCGGAAAACACGTTGTCGTGGTCGGCAGAAGCGATATAGTCGGCAAGCCGATGGCGTTGATGATGATGCAGAAACAAAAGGGTGCCGATGCAACGGTGACTGTCGTTCACAGCAGAACGAAGGACTTACCGTCTATTACGAGGCAGGCGGATATTCTTGTCGCTGCAATCGGCAAAGCGAAATTTATAACGGCAGATATGGTGAAGCCGGGAGCAGTTGTCGTGGATGTTGGAATTAACCGGCTTAAAGACGGAAAGATTTGCGGCGATGTCGATTTCGATGATGTTAAAGATACTGCGTCGGCAATTAGCCCTGTGCCGGGCGGTGCTGGTCCGCTGACGATTGCGATGCTGATGCTCAACACATTGAATGCTGCCAAACGTTTTGAAAACTCATTAACGAATAAAAACGAATCGCTAGAATAATCACACTATGCCGATTCTCCTTTTGAATATGCCTTTCGCTCAACTTTGCTGGGCAAATCTCGGCTTGAGTTTGCTCAAGAGCGGACTGCGTTCCAACGGAATTGAGTGTTCGTTAAACAATCTGTGTTTCAACTTTGCGCATCGGGTCGGTTACGAAAATTACGATTGGCTGGCTGGACATTTCGCTTTCGTTCTCGGCGGAGAACATCTTTTCGCAAAAGAATACTTCGGTGATAGAATTCCTTCTACCGAACAATTTTGGAACGATGTTCTTCTTTGGACTGAACCTGAACTCGATGCCGATGAACGCCGTGACTACTTTGAAGTTGCCGCTGCGGTTGCGCCGTTTCTTGACGAGTGTATGGAAATCGTCCGCAATCATATTGAAAAAAACGGAACGAAAATCATCGGTTTCACGACTTCGTATCAGCAGACCTTTCCTTCACTGTGTCTTGCAAAACGAATTAAAGAACGGTATGCAAACATTCAAATCGTTTTCGGCGGTGCCGCCTGCGAAGGAACGATGGGGCAGGAACTTTTTCGGCAATTCAACGAAATCGATTTCGTCTTTTCCGGCGAAGCGGATTTAACCTTTCCCGAAATTGTAAAAAGAATACTGAACGAAACGATTAACGATGAACCGCTGCCCGAAGGCGTGATGGGAAGACGGCAAGTTGAAAATGTTCACGTGAAAGCGGAACATGAATGTGCAGTATCATGTACTTCGCTTCCGATAGTTAACACTATTTCGATTCCGCTGCCGCAGTCGGGACAACTGAAAGAAACGGATTTAGACAACCTGCCTGCACCGGATTTTGACGATTACTTTAGCGAGTTGGCGGCAAGTCCTTTCTGCGATGAAATCAAGCCGTATCTTTTCTGCGAATCATCACGCGGCTGCTGGTGGGGCGAACAGCGGCAATGTTCTTTCTGCGGTCTCAACGGTCATTCATTGCGCTTCCGGCGAAAAAATCCGCAGCGCATAATCGATGAATTACGTTTCCTTGTGAACCGGTACGGCGTGCGGGAAATTTGTTTTGCCGACAACATATTTGCAAAGGATTATTTCGATACCTTCCTGCCGATGTTGAAAGAAAGCGGTCTCGGCGTATCTTTCGAGTTTGAAATGAAGGCAAATCAGAAAAAAGAGCAAACCGAAAAACTTCTTGCCGCCGGTCTTGGGGCGGCGCAGTTGGGCATTGAATCATTCTCAACGCCGATATTGAAAATGCTCAACAAGGGTGCGACGGCAAGACATAATCTGCAAGTGTTGAAGTGGTACACTGAGGCGGGCATTGCCGTAAAGTGGAATGTGTTGTACGGCTTTCCGGGTGAAGAGCCGGCGGAGTATGAAAATATGACGAAGTTGATTCCGCTGTTGTATCATTTTCATCCGCCGGTTGCGTTTGGGCGAGTCCGCATTGACCGTTTTGCTCCGTATCATAATAATCCGGCGCAGTTTGGAATTGAAAATCTGCGTCCCTATCGCGGCTTTCGGTTTTTATATCCGTTTGAAGACGGGGTATTGAAACGTCTTTCATATTATCACGAATTTGATTTTTCGGACGGACGTAAAGTTGATGAGTACACCGAAGAATTTCTTGAAGTCGTAAAACGCTGGGACGAAGAGCATGTTAAAGGAACATTGCGTTCTTTTGATAGAGAAGACGGTGTTTTATTATTGACGGACACTCGTCCGATTGCGGTTGAGTTTCAGTACCGCTTGAGCGGTTTTAAAC
>WRCR01000036.1 GCA_009783865.1 Planctomycetaceae bacterium
CGCAATTCGTTCAGAACTGGTTATCATGGGGCGCAGGTCCTCGTGCGGCACAGAGCATTATTTTGACCTCGAAAGCGAGAGCAATTCTCAACGGCAGATTTGCCGTATCCAGCGAAGATATTCGGGCAATGTGTTTTCCGGTACTGCGGCATCGTATTTTCACAAACTTCAATGCCGATGCCGAAGGCGTTGATGTCAACGATGTGATAAAACGGATTATCGAAACATTGCCGGAACCCGCCCACGGCGACCCGGTTGCCGCAAGAACTAAACCAACAGTTGCCGCTCCGACTGCCAAACCCAGCGGTGCAAACGCTCCTCCGGCACAAACGCCGCAAACAAAACCAACTATTGCAGTACCTCCTGCGGTTAAAACGGATAAGAAGTGAGTTTCCTTTAATATCATGAATTTAAATTTTAAATACGATGATGATGTTAATGTCCGGCGGAAATATGTTGATAAGTCAAACTTGATAGACGGAATGTCAATGAAAACAATAACTTACGGCAACCTGAACCAGCGGGAGAACCTGTTATTACAATGTCAAAAAAATGTTTGCAAATGTTGATAACACAACGGAATTTTTAACGTAATGGAAATGTCAGCGGGTTCAGAACAGAAACAAACATCAGAACGACAAGTTTTACCTTCGGCGGTCTTGTGCGGTTCGGGTTTTTTGTACATGCTGGTGATTGCCGTGATTATTGATACCGCTGTTATATTTTTTGTTGCGGGAGTATACGTTGGAAAATATGTATGGGTCGAAAAAACAAGTCCAGCAGTTGAAGTGAAACAGGAAGAGGAAGAACCGAAGAGCGAAGTCGAAAACGCATTGGAAAACGACGCACAATTCAAAAAGATACACGATTTTTTACTGCGGGAATATCCGGTCGAATTCAAGGTACCGGAATTACCGAAAAAAAATGAATGAGGAACAACTATGTTAATCTATTTCGGCGATGATACGCAAAACGAAGCCGCTGGTTATTTGAGCGGCGTGTTAATGTATTACGGCATTGATTTCGTTCACGTCAACAGCACTTTGCCGCCGCCTGCGGACTTCACGAAGACGAAGTACTCGGCTTTCATTTTGAGCGATTACCGCAGTGAACGGTTTTCGCCGGAGCAACTGCAATACATCAAGGATTCCGTTGAAGCAGGCAGCGGCTTGCTGATGCTCGGCGGCTGGAGCAGTTATCACGGACAAAACGGAAAATACAACGAGACGGTTCTTGCCGAAGTTCTGCCGGTTATAATGAAAGACAGCGATGACCGCCTGAATTTTCCGCAGTCCGCAGTCGTGTATAAGAATATTGAAAGTTATAGAGAAAACAATGCGGAGCATCCGATTACGGGGGGTTTGCCTTGGCATTGTCCTCCATGTATCGGCGGCTGTAACAGAGTTATGGCAAAGGACGATGCACAGGTTTTACTGTCGATACGGAGTTTCAACATTCACGTGAAGTACGATGCGGAAGATAATACGATGTTTCTGCCGGGTGAGAAATTGCCGCTGCTTATTGTCGGGCAATACGGCAAAGGCAAGACCGCTGCACTTGCGACTGATGCCGCACCGCATTGGGTCGGCGGATTCGTCGATTGGGGAACTGAACGCATTACGCAACAAGTGACGGAAGCAAATGAAATCGAAGTCGGTGCGGACTATGCGAAATTCTTCAAACAGTTAGTGGAATACGTGAACGTTTAGCGGTAGGTTTAACGAACCGCCAACGTGGCACTTTTTGCTCTTGCCAGGAATTTCCGTTAGTGTATCTTTTGCGCAAGTTTCCTGAAACCGATTTAGTTTCGGTTCTGCACGCAGTTCTTCGGCTGCGTTTCTGATGTTTTAACTTCTTGTCACACCTACACTTATGAAAAAGATTTGGACGATTTTGATTTTCTGTTTCCGCTACCGGAGCGTGATTTTATCGATTGATACGCTTCCGGCGGCTCCGCTTGATTGGCACGATTCCGTACTTGTCAAGCAATTTGTTTTGGGGTGCATCGATTCCCCTTTTGCCGTTAAACTGGTTCAGACAACCGAAACGGATTGGGACGATAAACGTCTTGCCGAGGCGCGCCTGCTGCTTCTCAACACAGCGGTGTGGGAAACGGCGTGGCATTTCTTTGAAGACCGTTTCGGAACGATAACGGTTCCGTTTTTGGAACGGGTAAAAAATTTCCTGCGTTTCCGGCTGGCGGAGCGCGGCAGTCAATGCGGCGATGTCAATGCGGAAAGCGTTATCGAAGTGTTAAGTTTAATTTCCTTGTTGTATCAGTTGCGTAAATTCTTTCACAAACAATAATTATGTCTATTCCATTTGTACCGGAGTTTGTCCAATACGGAGTTATTGGAATTTGTGTCGCGCTGATTGTTGCGCTTGTTTTGCAAACGCGGATGTTTGTCAATGCGATAATGCAGTTTTGCGGACAGATTATCACGCTCAATAAAACGATTAGCGATTTGTCCGCGAAAATCGACAATATGTCCATTTTGAAAAAATGAAGTTTAAAAAGAAATACCCGCTTGAAAATATGTTCAATTTTGTGGTATAATGGACACGCTGTTTTTTCGCCTGTTTTTTCACCTGTTTCGTTAAATCGTAATGTCAGCACCAGCCGCCCAATCAGTCATCGAAGGATTTTGGCTGAAGAACTTTCGCGGTATCAAATATATTGCTCTTGGTTCAAGTTTCCTTCAGAGTATTGTCGATATAGGGCAAGACCTTTCACCGTATGAGTTAACGCATCTTACGACTTTTATCGGTCCGAGCGGTTCCGGCAAACGTTCCATTTTGGACGCGTTTGCCTTCCTTGCCGACATTATGAGCACAGGACTCGACGAAGCGTTAAGTACGCGGGGCGGCTTCAGTGCCGTCTATAACCGCGGCGGAACAGACCCGATGTCTTTCGGCATTGTGTACCGCTCCTGTGCTGCGCCGGTTCCGCTCACATATGTCGTCAATATCGGACCGCAGCGGGGTTCCGCGACCAAAGGAGAAATCGTAAGCGAAGGGCTCATATATCGCGACGCTGCCGGAAGTTCACAACAGATGCAGACCGTTCTGTTCTTTCAGAATGGAGAAAAGTTTGCGCGGTTTGTTGCTCCTTGGAAAAATGCAGCCGTTGCCGATATCGAAGAACTAAAACGGACGGATAGTAAACACCTCGGACTTGTAAAACTCGGCACCCATGACGACGTGCTGGATGTTCCGCAACTCAAGCGGCATTTAACCGGATTCCGCCGCTCCTGCTTTACGCCGGATAATGCTTTCGGACTCTCGCCGGTCAGTTTCAAGGCGGACAAACATACCCGTCTTCTTGCAGCATTCAAGCAGTTTAAGGAAAAACATAACGTAGAATTAGGCGGAATACTGGAGGTAATTGCGCAGCGGATGCATGGAGTTGAAAAAATATTGTTCGAGCAGAGCGATACCGGCCGTCATATCCTGCGTTTCGTTTTATCAGAATACCCGGACCCCTTTGAAGCGTGTCAGGTTAGTGAAGGAACACTGCGGCTGTTCTCACACATGATGATGGTTGAAGACCCTGCGCCGTCTCCGCTTCTTGGAGTTGAAGAACCGGCGGCATATATGGACTTAGCGCAGATTAAGACCTTTTGTTCTTTCGTCCGTGAACATGCTTATGAAATGGGCGGAACGCAGTTCTTCCTCACGACTAACTCAATGACGCTTGTCGATTATATGGACCCGACGGAGGTTTGGCTCCTGACGAAAACAGACGATAAAATGGAAGTAATCCGCGCTTACGACGAACTTAATTACCGCGGTGTTGATTTGAATACCATCGGTCCGTGCTGGTACACCGACTACATTTACCGCGGAGGAGATGAAACGAGATTCAAATGAGAAAGCACCGTTCATTTACGCTTATCGAGATAATGATAGTGTTGGTTATTGCTGTCATTCTTGTATCGATGGCGGTTCCGATGGTGACCGGCACGCTTGAAACGCAGCGGCTGCAATCGGCAGCGAACATTATCCGTTCCGAGTGGACCGAAGCGCGCTTGCGGGCTATGAACGAAGGACAAATCATTTGTTTTCGCTGCGAAATCGGCGGAAACAAAGTTATACTCGATAGAATTCTTGACGCTCATTTTACCGCTACACTTTCAACGAGGGAAACCAGCCGCCGATTTGAGGTTGAAAACGAGTTAGACCCGTTTGAAAAGGGCAACTTCAGCGGCGGCATGGAAGATTTCATCTTGAGTGACCCTTCATTATCAGCGGAGAAGCACGGAACGCGGCTGGTTGAGTTGCCGAAGAATGTTTTTGCGGCTGATGTTATAACGCTGCCGGACGAAAGAGCGGCGTTCTATCAGGGATTGACAACGGCTGGCGAAAAAGAGATTGAAGACAACATCTCGGAGAGCGAAGCGGTTTCGCGGAGAGAACCGCGTTTGGGCGAGACCGCTTCGGCAACCGGCGGGGTTTGGTCAACGCCGATATTCTTTTATCCTGACGGTACAACTTCGGCAGCGGCAATGCTTCTCAAGAACGCTTCGGGACGCTGCATTGAAATTCGTTTGCGCGCCGTGACGGGTGTTACAAGGATTTGCGGTATAACATCGGCAGAAAACTATATCGGCGAATTGAATTCGTTGCAGGAACAAACAGGTGAAAATTAAGCCTCACAGCCGTCAATCCGTGTCCGCCGGTTATAGATATTATGCCCCTTCGGGGCGGTTTTTACTCCAATTTAACGAAAATCCCTGGCGGGCTAAACATTGTGCAACAAAAAAAGACCTTGAATCGTTCCGTCGATTCAAGGTCTAAACTGCGGTACACTGGCGCGTATCCGCCGGAGGTAATCCGTTTCCTCCATATCTTATCGAAGTGTCATGTTGCATCCTAGCCGGACACTACGCGGTTCGCAAGCACGTCACAAGGAGCATTCCATGCTGAACCGAAGGAGCCGTCCTTCCATTAACGGCTGTTCACTGTGAAACGTATGCTCCACTAGTGAACAGGCGGTATGATACAAAAAAATTCCATTTGCGTCAAGGGCAGTTTGTAATTTTTTGCGGGGCAAACGATTGAAATAATATGCTATTTCTTTTTTTCACGTTTATGATATAATAAAGATATAATGTGTTGAATGTCTTTTCACTGCATTTTGAAGGGACGAAGCGATGTTGCCAGATAGAAAGACAAAATTTTTTTCGGCAACTGTTTATACCGGTTATGTAGTATCATTGTTCCTATCGCTGGAGATATTATTTTCCGGTATTGCAGCCGGTCAGGGTTCGTCGGCGGCTTCTCTTGACACTCAAGGCGGCTTGGGAAGCACGGGAAGGCTGCGTCCCGTTAGTTCTCCGCAAAGTTATCGCGCTCAGGCAAGATATCTTCTCCGAAACAGCGCATTTTATGAAGCGTTGGAAATGTATCGGAAAGAATTGCGTTCCAGTCCCGATGATGCCTCGCTGGTGCAGGAATACGAAATGTTGAAAAAAATCCTACAGCAAGCCGGCGAGTTGCAGCAGACGAAAGATGCCGTTCAATGGCGGCTCATTGCTTTGCAACTGAGTAATTATTACCGCAATAACGGAGTAAATAGGGAATATCTTGCGATAGCACTGCTCATGTACAGAAAATCGCAGGACCAAACGGATGTGCTGCGTGTTCTTGATGCTTATCGCCGGCTTGGAAAACATGAGGACGCAATAAATTTCACTAATACTTTATACATGCCGGAAAATACGGTGAAAATGTACAAGGCATCTGTTTATCTTGCCGCCGATGAAGTCAGCAAGGCGCGCACGCTTGCACGTTCTGTTCAAACCCGGTCTTGCAATCCTGAAGAGTTGATGCAGCTTGCCCGCATTCAGGCGGCGACGGGGCTGCTGGCATCAGCGGTGAAAACATTGAAGACATGTTTCGAGTCCGCACCGGAAGAGATGCTGATACCGCTGAAGCACCAGGCGCAAAATTGCGAAGAGTTTGACGACATTCGGGACTCGGACGAATTCAAAGCGGCGATGAGAACGGAGTCGCTGGCGAACGCGCCGGGCTATACACCTCCGTGTGCGCGCAGGTGGGTCGGCACGAAAATTGACGAAACGCCGGCTTATATCCGAAACTTCAAATCGAAAGAAATTAACTTCAACGACTGGCACGTTAAACCGTGATATTCACATGGACATCATTACCGGAAAATTTGGTCCCCGTGAAATCGCTTTCGCGGTCTCATTCGGAATACTGCTCGGACTTTTGCCGAAAGACAATCTAACCGCCGCAGCCATCGCCGTTGTGTTCTTCCTCTCCCGCGCAAATCTTGTACTCGGCGTTGTCATCACAATTATTGTTTCCTTTCTGTCGCCGTTTTACTATCCGATTGCGCACCGCATCGGACTGGAAATCCTGACTTCGGACTTCGGACAAGAATGGGGCGCAGCATTGTTTCAATATCCGCTCGTGCCGTGGTCGATGCTCGACAACACCGTCGTAATGGGTTCCTTTGCAACCGGTCTCGCACTTTTCCTGCCCGTCTGGTTCATCGTTTGGCTTCCGCTGAAACTCTTCTGGAAAAAAGAAGAAACGAAACAAAAAAAGAAGGAAGAATCAAAAGCAGGACCACTGACAACAGAATATGTTTTGGAAAAAAAATAATTATCTTCCCTTCATCATTCTTTTTCTAACGGCATTGATTGTCCGGCTTGGTGCCGCCGTCTATTGGGAACAGCGCATTGTTCACAACAAAGATTTCAACCCCGGTGCAAGTTCACCGTTTTACTTCGGCGACAGCGATACCTATTGGCAACTCGGAAAAGCAATCGCCGAAGGCGAACCGTACAAATACGGCAGCAATTACATTCATCGGATGCCCGGCTATCCGGTCCTGCTCGCACCGCTGTTTCTAATTGGGGAGTTATCACTCCCCGCTCGTATTTTGGCGGCAAGAATCGAAAACATCATCTTCGGCGTATTGACCGTCTTTGCAGTCGTATTGCTGGCGCAGCAACTTTTCAATAACCGCAGCATATCGCTGCTGGCGGGTTTCTTCGCTGCACTTGACCCGCTGCAAATCATAATGAGCGTAATGATACTGTCCGAAGCACCGTTCTGCTTTTTCATGATGCTGCAACTGCTGTTCTTCGTTAAAGGATTTGAGACGATTGAAAAAAAGAAATCAACGGCGGGATTGTGGTTTTTCATACTTTCCGGTTTGATGTACGCCGCTGCCGTTTATTGCCGACCGAGTTGGCTCTACTTCGTTCCATTTGCGGTGCTGCTTGGTATTATCTTTTGTCCGTATTCTTTCAAACGAATAATTTTTTCCGGTGCCGTTATTACAGCGGTGCTTGTACTTTGTCTTTTGCCGTGGTGGTACCGCAATTATCAAGTATCGGGACATTTCGTTTCAACGACTTTGCAGACGGGACCGGCATTTTACGACGGATTAAGTCCGACCGCAACCGGCAAGAGCGAGATGACATTTGTCGCCGTCTTTCAGGAAGAATTCTTCAGAGAAGAATTCAAAGAGCCGGGGGCTTACGCCCCCGTTTCCCCCGCTGCACTTGAATACAAACTCAACCAGAAGATGAAGGAAGCCGCAATCAACTGGGCGAAGAAACATCCTGACAAAGCACTGGAGTTAGCAATACGGAAATTCTTTCGTCTTTGGAACTTCTTTCCGAATGAAGAATCGTTCTCAAGCATAACGATGAAAATTGCGGTGTTTTGTTCGTTTTCACCGGTATTTCTTTTGGGCTTGTGCGGAGTCATCGGTTCATTTCGCCGGAGTGTTGACGTGATGATACTTTGGTATCCGGCAGTGTATATTACGCTGCTGCACATGATATTCGTCAGTTCGATTCGCTACCGCTGTCCCGCGATGCTGGGTTTGGCAATCCTCGCAGCGTGGTGCGTTGTCGGGTTGTTGCAAGCACGTTGCAAATCTTCCCGCAAGGCGTTACAATAACTGAACGGTTTGGACTTTCTTAACGTCAATTCGGAGTATCTTTATGAAAAATTCCCGTGTCAGCCGCCGCAGTTTTTTGCGGTCGGCAATAAGTGCCGCAGCAGTTTCGCCGCTGGTTGTATCCGCTTCTGTTCTCGGCAGAGACGGAAGCGTGCCGCCTAATGAAAAAATCGTGTCTGCCTTCATCGGTATCGGCAGCCGCGCACAACAAGTGATGGGCGACTTCACATATTCCCGAAACAAGCCGTTTCACATCGTTGCGGTGTGCGACTGCTTCAAGAAACCGCTCGAAGAAGGACGTGTCCGCGTTAATCAAATCAACGGCAATGAAGATTGCAAAACCTACGCAAAGTACGAAGATATTCTTGCGCGTCCCGATATTGATGTCGTTGTTATAACAACTCCCGACCATTGGCATACAAAGATTGCAGTCGAAGCATGCAAGGCGGGAAAAGATGTTTTCTGCGAAAAGCCGCTCACGCTCACGCCGCTGGAATGCCGGCAGATAGTCGCAGCCGCCAGAAAGTATAACCGCGTTTGCACCAGCGGTTCACAGCGGGTAATGGAGGACTACGGCTACATGGCACCTATCGTCAAAAGCGGCGCGCTCGGCGAAGTCAAAGAAGCATATCTCGGAGTCGGCGGACCGCCCTTTGATTTGTATTATCCCGAAGTGCCGATACCGGAAGGCGATGATTGGGATAGATGGCTCGGACCCGCACCGTGGGTGCCGTATCATCCCGAAAGATGCAGCGGAAGTTACGGCGGCGGCTGGCGAAACGGCTGGGACTACGGCAACGGCTTTCTTGCCGACTGGGGCGCGCATAAACTCGGCGGTATCCTTTATGTACTTGGTATTGATGCCGAAGAGCCGGTCGAAATACTGCCGCCGAAATGTGAAAAGAACGATAAAGAATGGCTCGCCTGGGTCTATCCCAACGGCACAAGAATTTATCACAGCGGTGCGCACGACATTACTCTTGTCGGAAGCGAACAGACCTTCAAACATCAACAAGACAGAAACAGAATCAAACCGCTGGGTCCGACTGACTTGCGCCGTTATGCACCCGGCGCGTATCGGCTTGCGGAGGACTTCGCCTATTGCGTCTATAACCGGACGAGACCGTTTCAGGACTTCGTCTATGGTGCAGCAACTGCTTTGGGCTGTCAACTTGCTAACATCACATATAAACTCAATCGTCCCTTGAAATGGAATGCGGTAACGACTTCGTTTGATGACGATGTTGCAGACCGCTTCGTGAGAAGACCGAAACGCTCACCGTATATTATCAAGGAGATATAACACCAGAACAAATTAAACACTTAACCAAAAATAAAAATATGAAACAAATATATTACTTCACTCTTGCCGCTTTAATCGCGATTTGTCCGATTGTTTCGGCGTTTGCGTCCGAGACCTCCGATACGTTCAATGCGTTCCTTCCGAAAATCGCTGCGGAAGACCAAAACGAGAAAAAAGCCGCCCAGCAGGGTTTGATGAACCTTGTCCTGAAAAATAATGACCCCGCTGTCAGGAAAGAACTTCTTGAACTGATGACGGCGCAGATTCAAAAAGACAATCCCGTTGAGACCTCGGTCTGGCTCATTCGTCTTATTGGTCAGACCGGTAATGATTCCTCCGTGCCTGTGCTGGGAAAATTTATCGTCAACAAAGAGAAGCGCATTGCCGATGAAGCCATCAGAGCCCTAGCGTCCATTCCCGGCAGTGCTTCTGCTGCACTGTTGAAGTCATCGAATTCACCGCTTGTGAAAGATGTATTGTTTGATACTGCTGACAGAGATGTCCGCAAGAAGAATGAGAACGAAACGAAGATGCCGCTGGCAATTTCACACGGTTCGGACGCAGCGGTTGCCGCATATCTTGCCGGATACAGCGGATTCGATAGCACCGCCAAATCGCAGGTGCTTGCCGGTTTGAAAGTGCGCGGCGATAAAAAGTACATCAAGTATGCTCTCGATGAATTGAAAAACGAAGACGATTTCATTCGGAGCAATGCAGTCGCTGCTGTTGCAACGATGGGCGGTGCGGAATATCTGCCGCAACTTCTTGAAGCCGCTTTTGACGACAAGACCCGTGATATTGCGAAACAGGCAATCATCCGCATCAACGACAGCAAGTTGGACGGAAAACTTGAAGCCGCTTTGAAATCGGAACAGGATTTTGGACGCTTTGAAGTTATTGCTGACCTTATGAAACAGCGGTGGAACCGAGGAATACTGCCGATACTCTTTGCGAAAGCAAAGGCGGCGGAAAGTCCCAATCGGCTGCAACTGCTGCGCATTGCTTCGGACTTGTCGGATAAATCGAACCTTGCCGACTTTGTTGCGGCATGGGAATTGCTCACCGACAGAGGGCAGCGCGACCAAGCAGAACAGTTGATTGCCGGTATATCTGCCGGCGATGCGAGTGACGTTTTGAGACAGCGCAATGAAAAGAATTATTACGCTATGTTTTCGATGCTGGGAAGAATCGGCGATGAGAAAGTACTTGCCGAAGTTCGTGAAAAGGTTTCGTCAGATAAAGAACGAAGAAGTGACATTCTTCGTGCCTTGACGAACTGGGCTGACGGACGTGTGATTGACGACCTGCTGAAAGCAGCGGGCGATGCGGACTTTACGGATAACGACCGGATTTCTGCACTGCGGGCGTTTGCGCGGGTTGCTTCACTGCCGAATGACCAAATCAAAATCAAAGCGGGAGACCCCGAAAAAGTTGCCTTCCTCGAAAAGGGAATGGCGTTAGCGGTTCGCAATGACGAAAAGAATCTGATTTTGCAGCGGGCGGGACAAGTCCGTTGCGTTGAATCGCTGAAGTTTATTTTGAAGTATTTCGATGTGCCGGAACTTCGTCATCAGGTTTGCTGGTCGATTGTCGATTTAGCACATCACAACGACTTGCGCAGACAAAACAAAGAGTTGTTTGCGGAATCAGTGGACCAAGTTCTGTCGGTGTCGAAAGACCAGATTCAACTCAATCGTGCGAAAACGTATCGAGAAGGGTTGTAGTAGAAACATTCAAAGAGCGGGGGACGATAGTCCCCCGACATTACCACTATTTATCTTTTTTTTCAACGAGAACACCATGTACCGTCTAACATTATTACTTCTATTACTTTTCGTTCCTTCTGCGTTTGCCTACGACAACGGACGGATTCCCGTCAACACACCGGAGTCCGCAAAGCGGATGGTCGAAAACCTTATCTCGGTCTTCGGCGAAAAGTATCCGAAAGGACCGGAATATCTGAAACAACTCGACGCGGCAGCGCAAAAAATGCGGAAAGAACCGAAGAATGCCGACGCAAGAAAGCAATTCGAGGATATACTCCGCGAAGCCGCTCTTGCGAATCCGCTTCTCGACTTCGATAAGATTCTTATCACGCGCCGCAACACACAAAAGGGCTGGGGATTCGTCGCTCTTAACGCTTATACCAACGATGTCATCAACCGCAAGGGCTGGGACAATGAACTTGCCGTCATTGAAAATCTCCGCACAACGCCGAAGTTGACTTCGTTATACAAACATCCCGACACCGCAATCATGCGGGACGTTGACCTCAACTTTGACGGCAAACGGATTTTATTCTCCTCCATCAACGAACAAGGACGCTGGGCTGTCTTTCAAATCAACATCGACGGCAGCGGTCTCAAGGAATTGACACCGCCTGCTCAAGAAGATGTCGATTGGTTCGATGCCTGTTATCTTCCCGAAGAAGGGTATATAATTTCCGCTTCAACAGCCGGTATGCAGGGACTTCCCTGTGAAAACGGCAACAGGGTAATGGTCAACCTTTACCGTGTCAATACGGCGGCGGAGCCGAAAAGAGCGCGGCAATTGACCTTCGAACAGGATAGCGATTGGCATCCGACCGTTATGAACGATGGGCGCGTTTTGTATCTGCGCTGGGAATATGCCGATATACCGCATTACATGAGCCGCATCCTTTTTACGATGCAGCCCGACGGAAGACAGCAGCGGGCAATTTGGGGCAGCGGGTCATATTTCCCAACCGCTTATAAGAATCCGCGTGTAATACCGGGACAATCCAGCATGGTCGTCGGCGTTGCAAGCGGACATCATACGCAGGGGACCAGACACGGCGAAGGTATTGCCGAAGCCGGTCGATTGATTCTCATCAATCCCGAAATTGCAACTAAGTATCCGTTCCGCTTTGACCCCGTCTCGAAAGAATGGGGCGCGCCGCTGACGCATTTGAATGTATTCCCGCGAACATTTCCGAAAGAGAAAACCGGCGTGATTCAGGAAATACCCGGCTGGGGAGAAGAAGTCGTCGGCAACGTTTATGATAATCAAGGCGGTGCAGGCAAGTACCGCTTTGCTCATCCGTATCCGCTCAACGAAAATTATTTTCTCGTCAGTATGCGGACTGATAATCAGGGAATGTTCGGACTTTATCTCGTTGACCGCTTTGATAACATGACGAAAATCATGGATTCGCCGACAGATTCGTTCTTTCAGGCAATTCCGATGAAAGAACAGACAAGACCGCCGGTTAGAATGGATAACACCGACCCTTCGCAGACGACCGGCACGATGTTCATCACCGATGTTTATGAAGGCGGCGGATTAAAAGGTGTTCCGCGCGGAGTCGCTAAATCGCTGCGCATTTTCGCTTATCATTTCGGATACCGCAAAAGCGGCGGACATGAGTCGGTGGGAATGGTTTCGAGTTGGGACATCAAACGGATACTTGGTACCGTTCCGATTGAAGAAGACGGTTCAGCGAGTTTCAATGTACCTTCTAACACACCGCTTTCGATTCAGGTTCTCGACAAAGACGGCAGAGCGATTCAAGTGATGCGTTCTTGGACACTTTGTATGCCCGGCGAACAGCAGTCGTGCATCGGCTGCCACGAAACACCGCTGGAAGTAACACCTAACAAACGGGTTATCGCCGGAGGAAAACCGCCGCGGGACATCACGCCTTGGCGCGGTCCGGCAAGACCTTTCGGCTATGAGGCGGAGATTCAACCGATGCTTGAATCGAAATGTATCAGTTGCCATAACGACCAAACGAAAGAGAAGCGCAATATGCTTTCCTTTGAAGCACATAAGACCGGCGATTGGCGCACCGATACTTCGTATGCAGCGTTGAATCCGTTCTTTTGGAGAACGGGTCCCGAACCCGACCTCGATATGCTTCCGCCGATGGATTATCACGCCAGTGTCAGCGAACTGATACAGCGTTTCCAAAAAGATCAATTTACCGGAAAAGGGCATTACGGACTGCAACTTGCGCCGGAGGACTGGGACAGGTTCAACACGTGGATTGACTTGAATGTACCATATCGGGGACAATGGACTAATCCTGAACAGGAAAAACGCCGTTATGAATTAGCGATGCTTTACGCCGGTCTCGATACCAATCCTGAAGAGGAATACCGCCAATCCCTTGTTGCCGCAAAGACGGAAACGGTTAGCAATCCGAAACTCACGCCGGAACAACTCGATGAAGTTATCAAGAAATACACGGCAGCGGACAATCTCAAGGCGGAGAACTTCCCGTTTGATGCCGCAACTGCTCAAAAGATGCAAAGCGGAGACAAGGTTCGCACTGCGTTGATAATTGAATTGGGCAAAGAAGCGGAACCTTCTGCGGAATTGGGCTTTCCGGGTAACCCCGATTTAGCGTGGATGCCATCCACTCAACAGTTGGTTTCACCGCCGATAGTTGCATCGAAAATTGACCTCGGTGAGAACCGCCGTTTGACTTTCGTGAAAATTCCCGCAGGTAGTTTCGTGATGGGACAACTCGACGGTATGTCGGACGAACAGAATCGGAAGGTAGTTAAAATCGAGAAGCCGTTCTGGATTTGCGAAACGGAAATTACCAATGGTCAATACGGGATTTACGACCCGCATCATGACACGCGGTATTTACGGGAAGACGGCAAAGACCATATTGTTCCCGGCTACATTGCGAATCATCCCAGTCAGCCGGTTGCGAGAGTCACATATCAGGAAGCGGAAAAGTTCTGCGAATGGGTGACGAAAAAACTCGGCGGGAATCTTGTCTGCCGTCTGCCGTCGGAAGCGCAATGGGAATGGGCAGCCCGCGCCGGAACGGAAACCCCGTTCTGGTATGGAGATAGGGATACCGACTTCTCGAAGTTTGCGAATCTTTCCGGCGAGGAAGTCCGCTGGACTTATACCGTTTGGGAGGCGGGAAGCGTTGTTCATTTGCGCCGCCCGTATCCGGCGGATTCAATTTTCCCGCTGCGGGACAATCGGTTCACGGACAAGTGGTTCGTTGTTGATTACGTGAAACAGTATGAACCGAATCCGTGGGGCTTGTACGATGTCATCGGCAATGTTTGGGAATGGACGGTACCGGAAGCCGCTAACACACCGAAGGGAAAAGTAGTTGCCCGCGGCGGAAGTTGGAAAGACCGCCCGAAGGTTGTCGGCGCAGCCGCCCGTGTGATTTATGAACCGTGGCAAAAGGTTATGAACGTCGGTTTAAGACCGATTATTGTAGAGGAGTAACGGTACAACGAGCGGGAAACTGCGTTTCCCGCTTTACAAAAAAGACGTTTTGTTGTCTCATTACAAAAAAGACGTTTTGTTATGGAAGCGGGAAACGGAGTTTCCCGCTCGTTAAGCGTCGATTGGATGCGTAATACGCTGTTTCAATATGTATTGATACACGGTATCAAAATATTGTTCATCGTTCACATACAGCGTGCTGCCGCCATCCGCTAACCATTTTTGCTTACGGAATTTCTCATTAAGTGATTGAGTCAGCCATGTTTTGAACCACCGCCGTACTGCCTTCGGTTCCGCCTTTGCAGAAACAAGAAAATGCAAATGCTCACGCTGACATCCGGCAATATGATATGACCAGCCGCCGCGATTACATAAAAGAGGTATTTCGCTTTCAACAAAAAGACGTTGTTCGTCGGTTAGATAGACCGGTTCCTGCACCATTAATTCCCTTCGCCAAGAGTAGAGGAGCGAGTCGAATTCCACGAAAGGGTCATGGAGATGATTGTTAGGGTGCGTAAAAAAATAACCTATCGCATTTTATGTTTTTTAATGGTATAGTTCCATTCGCCGTGGAAGTCATGTTTCTTGACACCGACGGCTTTGACTTCGGCATCAGTGACCTTGATTCCC
>WRCR01000037.1 GCA_009783865.1 Planctomycetaceae bacterium
AAATTTAACCCTAACAACCGGAGTATAACACTATGAAACGCAGGGACTTTTTAGGAGCAGCCGGTGCGGTTGCCGCTGTTGCTTTATCGCCTTGGGAAGCCGCGGCACAAACCGCTCCTGCCGGAGCGAAAGTTCGTGCCGCTGTTATCGGCACCGGAGGACGCGGAACTGCCTTGTTGAAAATCCTTCTCACCTTTCCAGAAATAGAAGTTGTTGCCGTCTGCGATGTTGTCAAAGCCAACGCTGAACGGGCTGCCAAACTTTGTACCGATGCCGGAAAATCCGCTCCAGCGGTCTATGCTGACGATGAAAATGCTTGGAAACAACTTCTTGAAAAAGAAAAAGTCGACTTGGCAGTCATCGCCGCCGGCTGGCACAACCATGCCGAAATCAGTCACGCCGCTCTGCTAAAAGGTGTGTATGTCGGCTGCGAAGTTCCAATGGCGTTGAGCATCGAGGATTGCTGGAAACTGGTCGAAACCTCCGAAAAGAACAAGATACCCTGTATGATGCTCGAAAACTGGAGTTTCCGGCAGGACAATCTAGCGGTTCTAAACATGATTCGGCTTGGTTTGCTGGGCGAAATAATGCACGCCCATTGTGCCTATTCACACGATGCCCGCGATTATTTCTATTACGATGCTAAAGGTGCGGAACGCTGGCAAATTCAATTCTTCAAAAAGTACAACCGCAATTTTTATCCGAATCACGCACTGGGTCCGATTTTGAGTTGGCTGGATATCAATGCCGGTGACCGTTTCACGGAAATTTACTCCGTTGCGACACCGGCAAAAGGTGTCAACCTCCGCATGAAAGAGCGGTTCGGAGCGGAACATCCCGGCGCGACAACGGCGTTTCCGCAGGGTGATGTTGTCACGTCAATTCTCAAAACCGCTTTGGGAAAAACGGTAGTCGTGAACCTCGATGTGCAACTTCCGCGTCCTTATGCCAACCGCTGGATGGTGCAGGGAACCAAGGGTATCTACGACGAAGAGAAAGAATCGATTTATCTCGAAGGCGTTTCTCCGAAACCCAGTCAATGGGAACCTTGGAAACCGTATCAGGACAAGTACAACCACCGTTTCTGGAACGTAAAATATGTCGGCGGTCACGACGGCACTGACGGTTGCGAACTTCAGCAACTGGTAGATGCGGTTGCCGCAAAGAAACAGGTACCACTGGATGTGTACGATTCGGTAACGATGTGTGCCGTTGTTGAACTGTCCGGTATATCCATCGCTGAGAATCGTCCGGTTGAATTTCCCGATTTCACGAAAGGGGCTTGGAAAACCCGAAAACCGTATTTCGCACTCGACCAAGGCGTGAGTGCGGAATAGAAAATTATTGTAACGATTTTATTATTTTCACACTTAACCATTAACACAAACTATTGCTATGTCAAAAGTAAAGTACGCTCTGCTCGGCTTCGGCGGTATTGCCGAAGATAGAATCGCGAAAGAAGGTTTCGGCTGCGATGCCAAACGTGTCGGTACGCCGAAATATGCCGAATTACTCGGCGCAACGGACATCAATCCGGCAAGAAAAGAAGCCGCCGCCAAACTCGGACTGAAATGGTACGAGAACACGGATGCCGTTCTTGCCGATGCGGACATCCAAGCGGTGTTCATCGCAACGAACAATCGTTCTCACGCACCGCTGGCAGCGGCGGCTTTCGCAGCGGGGAAACATGTCCTCGTTGACAAACCGCTTGCCATAAACAGCGATGAGGCGAAAAAACTGGTCGAACTTGCTAAAGCAAAGAAACTCAGTTTGAGTGTCGACCACATGATGACGAAGAACGTTCTCAACCGAAAAGCGCGGGACATGGTTCTTGGCGGAAAACTCGGTACCGTGAACGATGCCTGCTTCCACATGGAATTTGCCTACGGTTATGATGCGGCGGAAGCAGCAACGTGGCGTTGCGCCGACCCCGGTGAACTCGGCGGTCCCATCGGCGATGTTGCGAGTCATTGTCTTTACATGGCGGAGTACATTTTCGGTCAGCGGATACGCTCAATAGCGGCGGTGTATTATCCAAAGATGATGTCCATTGCGGCTGAAGACGGCGCGCTGATTCTGGCAACGCTGGAGAGCGGTATGGTTTGTTCTTCTCGTGTTTCGTTCCGTGATTTCCGCGGCGGTTTGGGCGGCACGCTCACCGGCTTGGGCTTTGAGGTTTTCGGTACTGATGCTGTGCTTCGTGCTTACGGAACCTTGTTTCAACTGTCCGGTTATGCTGACGAACCTATTCAGCAGCGGATGGAATTCGATACGTTTTCAAAGCAGGAGAACTTTTTCATTGATGCGCCGGAGAACATTTATCAAGGGGTGATTGATGAGCATGCCGATTCGATTCTCACCGGCAAACCGTTGAGCGGCGAAGAGGGCTTGCATAATGTTCTGCTGTGTGAAGCAGCGCATCAATCCGCCGTGCAAGGCGGCACAGGAGTCAACATAGCATAAGCGTAGGATAGAAATCCTACGCTAACGGCGGTGATTGATTACAGCGTTGTACTTTCGCCGCCCATCGGTGTTCCCATTGCGCCCCATACTCCAAAAGGACTCGGACCGCTTAACACCGGCGTTGCCGTTGCTGCTCCGAAGTTGATGGTCTCCGATATAAAACGCACAGAACCGTCAAAAAGTGATGCGTTCACTCCGCCGCTGTGATAACTGCTCGGCGGAAATAAACCATAATCGTGTCCTTCGGTTCGGACACAGGCAGGCGAATTCGGCGGGTGCATTGTATGAAATCCGCTTGAGACGGCAGACCCCATCAACCACGTTTCTGAACGGTGAACCAAGGTTGGTATCGTTCCTGTTAGTTCATTACCGTTGCGTCCGTTAAGACAATCAGTACGGTTAGTCAAAGCGGCAGCGGCACCATCATTTGTTATCGCTCCGCACAAACGCAGTCCGCCGAGAACCATGTTGCTCTGGTATGTCTGAGGGGTCACTAGTTCACTCATTGCAATAGTGTTGCTCGTTCCGTCCTTGATAAAATTAAGTCCGAGCCACAAACGACCGAGAAACATATTGCGTCCCCTGGGGTCACCCGCAGAATTAGGTGCTGTTCCGATAACCGGAGTACCGTAATCATTTTCCGTGTGCCAGGCGACATCGCCGCGACAGTAACAATAACTAATCTGCGGTAATTGACGCTGCACGTCGGTATGAGGCGACATCTTTTTTGCTGAACCATCCGAAGGACAATAAAATACTGTCGGTGTCTTCATAAAGTGTGCTGCCCCTGCATCATACACGCGACCGGGATTAGCAATAACAGCGGTTGTGGATGTGAGTATCGCCTCGTATCTCGATGATTCTTCCATAAACGGCAGAAGGAAAATGGTGCTGCTCCAACGGGCGTACCCGAAAGTACCGGTAGCGACATTCCAATATGTTGTCGGCATCTGACTTCCTCCGGCAACGAGTGTCTTATTGGTGTCATGGTAATTATGCAGTCCTAAACCGAATTGTTTCAAATGATTCGTACACTGCATACGCCGCGCCGCTTCTCTTGCCGCCTGAACAGCAGGAAGAAGCAGTGCAATCAAAACGCCGATAATGGCAATAACCACGAGTAGTTCAACAAGTGTGAACGCTTTCTTTCGTGTAGTCATAATATGCCTCCTAAAAAAATGATAAAAAACAAAATGGAAACAAAATATATTGTCACGCACCGCCGGAGTCGATTTTTTTTCTGACCGCTTTGCCGGCATCTAATTCGGCACTGTTTTTACCGGTCTTTATTTCAACCGACAGCGTTGTCGTTAATGGTGATTTCAGTGTCGGTTCAACAAGGTCGAACTCATCCGGTCGTTTTATAGACGCATTTTCATCTGACGGATTGCCGCCCGGCGCGTTAACGGTTTCGACCTTTGAAACGCACACTTTATAACGTCCGGCAGGTGCGCCGTTGTATTTTCCGTGCGTGGCAAGGACTGCCCGCCCGTTTTGGTCGGATGTACCGCCGACACTCCAAGGACTGTTCGCGTCATCTTCGGAAAACAGAGCAATACTGGCACCGGCAAGCGGTTTGCCGTCTTGCATGATGACAATGGTTATCGGCTGCAACGGCGGCATACCAGCCGGGAATTGCTGGCGGGAACAACCCGTGAAAATTAGAGTTAGAACAGCAACCGCTAAAGTGCTGTTAAAAGCGCGCATTAAGTTGCTGTGCTTCCCTCTCAAACTTCCTTTTACGTTTTTGTCTTCCATTTGTTTTTCTCCTTCTACTTCTAGTGTCTTAAACCCCGAATGGAATTTGACGGAACGGTAAAAAACAGCGTTATCTATTCCAGTATTGTAGCCGATTTTTATCGAAATTCAATACAAATTTGCGAAAAATCAGTGCAAAATTGCGCAAAACGCCGCAAAAACTTTTACGTACCTTCTGCGGAGTTTGTTTCCGTTGAATTACCTCCGCGTTTGATTTATAATGACAGGACCGTTGAAAAATTTCATCAGCGGCAAAACAACAACTCAACACAAGGTATGCTAATGAAAACGAAGAAACAAACTTCTCGTCGTGATTTTTTGAAAACAAGTGCCGTTCTCGGCGCAGCAACCCTCGGTGTTTCCGCTGTTCGGCAAGTCCATGCAGCGGGCAGCGACATCATCAAGATAGGCGTTGTCGGCTGCGGCGGACGCGGCTGCGGTGCCGTTCAAGATGCCTTTCAAGCATCACCGAATGTTAAACTCGTTGCGATGGCAGATGTCTTTGAAGACCGCGTTAAAAATCCGCGGGACGCTCTCAAGAAGAGCAAACCCGACCGCGTGGATGTTCCCGATGACCGCTGCTTCTGGGGACTTGACGGATACAAGGGCGTGATTGAAAATTCAGATGTCGTGCTTGTCGCTTGCGCATCGCGGTTTCATCCGAAATACACTATGGCAGTAGTCGAAGCAAAGAAACATCTTTTCGTTGAAAAGCCGCATGCTATTGATGCCGCCGGTATTAAAATCGTGCAGCAGGCAGCGGAGATTGCAAAGAAGAACGGCACCGCCGTTGTTTCGGGACTCTGCTATCGTTATGATACGCTGCGCCGCGAAGCATTCCAGCGTATAGCGGACGGTGAAATCGGCGACATCACTGCGGTTCAATGCGATTATATCCGCTCGCCGTACAGTTTGGTAAATCGGAATCCTGATTGGACGGAAACGGAATATCAATTCCGCAACTGGTATCACTTCACTTGGCTTGCCGGTGATGAAATACTGCAATCGCTTTTGCATAACATTGATTCCGTAATGACGGCGTTTGGCGACGAGGCACCGGTTAGTGCTTACGGCATCGGCGGCAGAGCATCGATGTTTGTTGAAACAATGGGTGATATGCTAGACCACACTGCGATGATACTCAATTTCGCAGACGGAAAGCGGCTTTACGGAATGACCCGCGCTGCAACACAATGTTTCAATTCAAATAAAGACGTTTTTCATGGAACGAAAGGACGCTGCTTCTTCGCTGCAACCGGCAAGCCGTATTTCACTGATTTGAAAGGCAACAAGACGTGGACGGCGGGCGAGCGCGAACGCCCAATGTATGTTCAGGAACATTACGAATTGATTAAGTCGATTCAGGACGGCAAGCCCATCAATGACGGTGAGCGCATGGCAAGAACAACAATGGCGGGAATTCTCGGTTTCATTGCTTGCCGCAGCGGTAAGGAAGTGATTTGGGACGAAGTGGTAAAAGCGGGAGCGGTTTATGGACCTGCCGAGGCGGATATTTCATTGAAGATGGAACCGCCGCTCAAGCCGAATGCCGACGGACTTTATCCGTTGAGCATTCCGGGTAAGTCGGATTGATGCTTCGCACACGGCGGAGTATCACTTCCTTTGCGAAACCTTTGGTTCCTTGCGGTTAGATAGTTTTAACCGCATTCACTCATCGATGGCTAACGGTTTGATTGCGTCTGCTGTATCCTAAACAATTCCGAAATACCTTTCTTGCCAAGCGTGAGAAGTTGCTGCAATTCCTCTTCGGAAAACGTTGCTTCTTCACCGGTTCCTTGTATTTCAATAAACCGTCCTGCGCCGGTCATCACGATGTTCATATCGACTTCAGCGTTGACATCTTCGCAGTAAGACAAATCGAGAATGGGTACGCCGTTGACAATTCCGGCACTGACAGCCGCAACGGAATCAAGAATAACGGACTCGTCGGGCTTCGGCAGTTTATCCTGAATCGAGAGGATTGCATCCTTCAATGCAATAAACGCACCGGTAATGCTCAAAGTTCTTGTTCCGCCGTCTGCCCGCAAGACATCGCAGTCGATGTAAATTGTCCGCTGCCCCAGTTGCTCGAGATTTACAACACTGCGCAGGGAACGTCCGATGAGCCGCTGTATTTCCGTTGCTCTTCCGTCGGGTTTATCGCTGCGGGACGTTCTCGGACTAGTGCTGCCGGGCAGCATTCTGTATTCGGCAGTAAGCCAACCTTTAGTTGATTCCGGCGTTGCGTTCCGTTTCATCCACGGCGGAAGTTCTTCGGTGATGCTTGCCGAACAAAGAACGGCAGTATCACCCGCCGAGATAAGAACGCAGCCCGGTGCCGCACCGGTAAAATTCCGCTGAACGGTGATTAGACGCAATTCGTCGTTTTTTCGATTGTCGGGTCGCATAATCTGGAGCCGGAGTACCGGCTAAATGGGGGTGTAAGTTATCCCAGCCGCTCGGCAGTTGACCACAATCCCGCTGACGGCGTGCTGATAAAATAAATCTCTTCACCGTCCGGCATTGTATTGAAACCGTTCTTCAACGCAGCCGGATTATAACGCTTGAGCGTCTCATTATAGTCCGCAAAGCCGAAGTTGACCGATTCAATATCTTCCCGGTTCATCTTGCCCGGTGCGTATGTTATCTTGAATCTGTCTTCGGACGAACCGTGAATCAAATGCGCCGTTCCAACAGCGAAGTTTTTCAAATCGCCGTCTGCCGGACATTCGTTATACAACTTCATGATATGCGGTGTGCCGGTATAACCGTATTTTCGGATAATCGCATCAATCTCCGGCTGCTCGCCGAAGCGTTCAAGACCGGGTGCGATAATCAGGAGTTCTCCGCCGTCCGCCATCGCCTTCCGGGTACGATATACCGCCTTGTTGGCGACCCAAGTGCTGTAAAACTCATCGCCCTGCATCACGGCAACAACTTTTTTCAACGGCGGGACTACCGTTATGTTTCGCTGCTGCGACAGCCGCGCCGCGCCGAGATATGTCTCAACATCTTCGCCAGCAAACACACCGCAGTGCTGCAATTCGTCTTCATCGTTGTAAGCCATCACGACTTGAAAATAAGCATCGGGCAGGAAGCCCAAGTAATCGGTTTCCGCTTTGTTATAACAGGCGCGCAGCGGTGTTATCAGCATTCCGAGATTGTTTTCAATGCCGCAGCAGGCAGCCATCAAGTGCGATGCGCAAATCATTTCTTTGCCGCCCAAGCCGATGAAATAATTCTTGTTGTGATTCGCAAAGCCGAGTACTTCGTGCGGTACAACATGTCCGATGTTCAACACTAAGTCCCATTTCTCTTCGACAAGCATCGTGTTAAGAACGACAGGTATTGCCCAGTCGGCTTTGCCATCGGAGACCTCTTTGACGAAACTAGCGGGAATTTCGCCGATATGTTTCGCACCGCCGCGCCAGTCGTGTTTGTGAATTCGCTCTTCGGGAATGCTGCCGAACATCCAGCGGTTTTGTTCCGGCGTATGCGGCACGTGTTGACCCAAAGTCGGAATTACATGCGCGTCGGCATCCTTCGCAAATATCTTGTATAATTCTTCGGTGATATAGCCGGCACCGCTATGAGCGCGGGTAATATCCGGCGGCAAAAGCAGTACCCGTTTCGGGTTAGCGGCAATGCGCTTTTTCGCTTCGTCGGCAAACTTCGCCGTCAAAGCGAGGACTTCGTCTTTCGTTAAATGTCGTTCTTCTTGAAACCAGGTCATAGTTCTTTCGATTGTTGGGATTCAAATGTCAGCGTATTAATTAGCGCAGCATCTTAATCCTACGCAAAAACGGGGGAAAGTCAAGGTATAGAACGCACGGTCGGCGGCTGCACTACCGGAGTACCGGCTAAATCGCCTACTCGACAAAACGTAAAAGCATGTTAAACTGATGCGCATTGTTTTTTTACAGTTCCCGTTTCCGACAAAACACTTATTGGAAAAAATTATATGACCGAAGCATACAATCCGTTTGCTGTAGCCCAATCCCAGATAGACAAGGCGTGCAAGACGCTTGGCTTCGACGAAGCAACTTGTCAATTTCTTCGTGAACCGCAGCGTCAATATGCGTTCACGCTGCCGATTCGTATGGACGACGGCAAATTCAAAGTATTTCAAGGATTCCGAGTTCAATACAACACGGCGCGGGGTCCCGCAAAGGGCGGAATCCGCTGGCATCCCGAAGAGACCATTGACACTGTCCGTGCGCTGGCTTGCTGGATGACTTGGAAAACCGCTGTCGTTGACATTCCGCTCGGCGGCGGAAAAGGCGGTATCATTTGCAATCCTAAAGTGCTGTCAGATACCGAAAAAGAACGGTTAGCCCGCGCTTATGTTCGGGCTGTCAGCCGTGAACTCGGTATTACCAAAGACGTTCCGGCTCCTGATGTTTATACAACGCCGCAGATTATGGCGTGGATGATGGACGAATACGAAACAATCATGCAGGAACATCATCCGGGAGTTATTACCGGCAAGCCGATACCGGTAGGCGGTTCGCAAGGCCGAGGCGATGCAACGGCTCGCGGAGGTATTTATTGTGTACGTGAAGCAGGCAAGGCATATAACATTGAATTGAAAAATCAGCCGATGGCGATTCAGGGTTTCGGCAATGCCGGTCAATTTGCCGCTTTGCTCGGTGAAGAGTTGCTCGGTCTGAAACTTATTGCGGCGTGCGACTCGCAAACCGGTGTCGTCAACAATGACGGTATTTCTGTCCGGGCGTTGATTGATTACAAGAAAAAGACCGGTTCACTTAATGGCTTTCCGGGAACTAAAGAAATTACATCAAACGAGGTGCTTGAAGTACCTTGTACGGTTTTGTTTCCATCGGCTTTGGAAAATTCCATCAACGAAAACAATGCCGGTAAGGTCAACTGCAAGATTTCGTGTGAATTGGCTAATGGTCCGACAACGCCGGAGGGTGATGCCTTGCTTGACAAGAAAGGCGTGGTGGTAATTCCTGATTATTTGGCAAACGCCGGCGGCGTGACGGTTTCATATTTTGAACAGTGTCAGAATGCGCAGAATTATTATTGGACGGAGGCGGAAATACATGAGCGTCTTGACCGGAAGATGACTGCGGCGTTTCGGTCGGTTTATGAAATGAGCGTCAGCAAGAAGTGTAATTTGCGTGATGCGGCATACCTTGTTTCGATTGCTAGAGTAGCGGAGGCGTGCAAACTTCGCGGCTGGGTGTGATAGAACAAATATACTTTGCGCCGGTTTTATTTGGAAAAGTTTGTTGAACAAGGGATATACTGCGGCTGTTGTCCGATTACAAACACCGAATATTACGAGAGAAGATTTTTTTCAATCCGTCTCAAAGATTGATAGCGTTTTGTGTAAGAAGCCGGCTAAATGTATTTCCCAAAACGTCTGCTACAATAACGGGAGTTGACAAAGAAGTCAAATGACAAAGAGGCGGGCGGCTTTAGCCCCCGCAAAACCCTAACACATTTATGCGGCGTACACTTTTTCACATTCCTCTCGAAATTTTCGGTCTGCCGGTATTCGGATTCGGTATTCTGTTTTTTCTCCTGTGCACCGCCGTTGCTGCTGCCGTTCTTTGGCGGTATAAGACCGTTAAGAAAATTGACGAAGACATAAAAAATTATCTCGGCTTACTTCTCGTTGGCGCAGCAATCATCGTTTTCGTTGTCCCAACTGTTGCGGAAGGTTCACTCGGGTTTCCAATTCGCGGCTACGGTTTTTTCCTTTTGATTGCGATACTCTCTGCCGTCGGCTTGGCAATCCGGCTCGCTAAACCGAAAGGCGTATCGGCAGAAACCGTTCTTTCGCTTGGCATTTGGACAGTTGTCAGCGGAATACTCGGCGCACGGATTTTCTACGTCGCCGAATACTACAAAGACATGGCAGCATACGACCCAAACACGGGTGCCTTTTCGCTGGGCGGAACACTGTGGAACATCGTCAACATACCCGACGGCGGATTAGTCGTGTACGGTTCAATCATCGGCGGACTTATCGGCGCATTGATTTACATGCGTCTCAACAAATTGCCGGTCTTTCCGCTGCTTGATTCAATGGCTCCGGCGGCGGCACTCGGCATGTGTCTTGGGCGCATCGGCTGTCTTATGAACGGCTGCTGCTACGGCGGTATTACCGATGTTCCGTGGGGAATTGTTTTTCCCGAAGGCAGTCCCGCTCACCTTCATCAGATTGAACATGGCGAAACATTTCAATACGGTATGACTTTTACCGAAGTCAGCAAAGACGGAGAACAACGCGTTGTAGTTAAGGAAACACAGCGGGGAAGCACAGCAGTGAAATCAGGTATTCAAACCGGCGATACTGTTTTCGGAATCGGCGTAATGCATCAGGGAAGACCGGCTTCTTGGAACATTCATTCCCTTCGGGAGTTGATTTTTATTTTGAACGAGATTTTTAACAATGTCCCGATAGACGAAACAGTGCGGTTTGATATTGGGAAGGGCGCAGACATCACTTCCGCTAAACCATTTTTCTTTCGGCACAGAGATTCAGATGTCCGGGCAGTTCATCCGACGCAGATTTACAGTTCCGTGTCGGCATTATGCGGCTGCTTTGTTCTTCTTGGTTTAGGACGACTGCGGCAGTTCCGTTCCCGCGATGGAATGCTCTTTGCGGCATTTCTGCTGTTGTATCCGGCGATTCGATTTTGTTTGGAAATCATTCGGACGGACGAGGACTCTTTTTTAGGCACCGGCTTGACGGTTTCGCAATGCGTCAGTATCGCCGTCTTTTTCGCCGGAATAGTTTTTACCGCTTGGCTGATGCGAAAAGCGAAATAACATTAGCGTAGGCGTATTTCAGGAATACTGTAATCCTACGCTGCGCTTGAACAACTGCGATGGTCTATAACCGTCTCCTGCGGTAAAACTGTCGGTCTCGACAACCTTGTTTTCAATCTTGCGGCGAAAATTCGCTTTGAGAAGTTCGCAGTCGAGAATCGTTTCGTACACTTGTTGCAGTTGCGTCAGCGTGAAATACTCCGGCATCAGATTGAAAGCCAAATCGGTGTAATCGATTTTGTTGCGCAATCTATCTACTGCATAACTAATCATGCGGGCATGGTCGAAAGCCAATTCGCCCGGCACGAGAATTTGCTCCTCTTCGGTTTGCCTTCTGCCGTGTTTTGTTATCGTCTTTTCGAGTTGCGTTTCCGTTGTCAATTCTTCAGACGAAAGCAGCAGCGAATACTTCTGTTTCAAGACCGAGCCGTTTCGGGTCAACTTTCGTTTTTCCTGTTTGAGTTTTTTCGAGACCCGAAACCATCGGGCATCGACTGCGTCGTCACCGGCGGCAAGTTTGATTCTGCTTGCGTCAATCAGTGCCATGTAAGAACAACTGATGACCCAGGTTCTGGGGTCACGTCCGGGGTCTCCCCAAGTGTAAAGTTGTTCCAGATATGCGTTTTCGAGACCGGTTTCTTCCGCTAGTTCGCGGACGGCGGCTTGGTCGGGACTTTCGGTCGGCTGCACAAATCCGCCCGGCAACGCCCAGTGGTCTTTGAAGGGATGTCCGCCCCGCTTGATTAGCAGGACGCATAAATCCTTTTCCGGCAATTTCCGGTAATTCGGCTGCGGACGGTCTAAAATGGTGAAAATCACCATGTCGACCGCTACCGATGGACGCTCGTATCTACTTGCGTCGTACGACTTTAGGAATTCCGCTTCTGTTTGTTCACGTGAGGACTGCATAAAAAAATGATAAATTAAAAATCTTGACTGTCTTGATAAACTGACATAATGATAATATCATATAGGGAATTAGTCAAGGGCGGGCAATGATAAGGCAGTCCAACTGCAAGTTCCGATTTTGGACAGCCAAGGTCGACAACCTACCTATTATGAAACTTGCAATCGGACGTGACAGAACGGGACGTGTTCTTGCAATCCCGCCGGAAATACGTTATCATGCGTTTCGTCGTGTATTGTGCCGTTTCGTCCTCCGTTTTTTTTTCGATTCGTGTTTTTTGAAATACTCGTTGAAGACATTTCCGGTAAATTGCTGTTGAAGAATTTGATTCCGAAAATTCTCGGTCCGAAGGCAAAGCCGCACCGTTATCGGATTGTCAGCATTCAAGAATTGAAATACCGGATAATGGCTCGTATGCCGCGGCATTTGGCGAGAACCTTGCCGTGGGATACTATCCTGTTTCAAACGCTTTCGCTTCAAATTCGGGCTTATGGAAAAACATTGCCGAAGAAAAACGGCGTGCTGATTATTCTTGTCGATTTGGATTATCGACACGAAGAGACCTTTCGGAAACAACTCGAAGATTTGTTTCGGCAATACAATCCTGCGCCGGAAGGAGCGGTTTGTTTCTCTGTCGAGGAAATCGAAGCGTGGCTGCTCGGTGACTCGGCTGCCATCAAACAGGCGTATCCTTTCGCAAAGGAAAATGTGTTGTCGAACTACGTACAGGATTCGATTTGCGGAACATGGGAGATTCTTGCTGACGCTTTGTATCGCGGCGGCATTGAAGCACTGCAAGAAGCGGGTTATCCTCACATAGGCAGAGAAAAAAGCCGCTGGGCGAAAGAAATCGGACAACTGCTGGATATCCACAATAACCGTTCTCCGAGTTTTTGTGAATTCCGCGATATGCTGCTGCAATGGGCTGGCGGTACAAAACCGGAGAACTGTGTATCGAATAAATCACCAACAAATTTGTAATAACTTTGGAGACAACTATGACTAACGAAAACTGCTCTAATCTTGAAAAGAACACTGTGAAACATTTGCCCGGCGTTTGTCTTTCGTGGGACGAAGTGAAGGAGCGTTATGGGGAGATTCAAGGCGACGAAGAACAAATCAAACGGATTTGGACGGAAAACGATGCCGAAGTATATGATTACTATTGGCAATGCTTGTTGTCGTTTTAGGGAACGCTGAATAAAATCCTTGATATTTTTTCCGTTATATGTTTCAATCCAATCCGTGTTTTGACATTTTTTTAACCGTTTCTTTTTCCGTTTAACCGTTATGAAAAAATTTATCTGTCCGCTGTTTTTTGTCGTGTTCACATTGATGTTCTTGCCCTCTGCGTTCTGTTATACAACGTACCAGAACACCGAAGGTTCACTGAAGTTGTACTTCGGCGAACCAAAGCAGCCGTTGAAATTACTGACGGTTACGGAAATCGACAAACCGTACACCGTCAAGGTCGTTTTCGAGAACTCATCGGACAATCCGCTGCCGCTGGATTTGAAGTTCAGAACGATTGAGACCATTGAATTCGTCGTTGCCAATACACTTGAAAAGGATTCCGTATCGCAAAAACTGACAGTCCCCGCAAAGGAAACGAAAACAACCGAAATAACCTTTACCGCCAAAGAAGGAACCTATTCGGCACACTATCCGATTCATTTGGATGTCGAATTTACTGACGGAAATGAAACGAAGAAAACCAATATCGTCTTGGTACTCGAAACGGACATCAAAGGCGGCGGTACACTGAAAAATCCGCTGCTTGGCAAAATAATAACCGATGTCAAAGAGTTGCCGCTCAATGTTGTACCGGAACAAGGCGGCTTGTACTTCCCGCAGTTGGATACTTATCGCGGCATTTGGAATTACGATAACAAACCGTCCGAGTTGCTGCCGATCGGGTATAATACTGCGAGTAAAGATACCGGCGGACACATCGGTCGGCACAGTGTCAGCAGCGGCGGCATTCAACGACAGGGTTTCACGATGCATCCGCCGTACAAAGGCGGTGTCGGCAACATCGGAGTCGAATATCGGGTTGCCATGCCGAAAACAACGCCGCTGACGCTCACATTTTTCAGCGCGGTCCGAACTGTTGTTCCGCCGGAAACACCCAGCGATGGCGTTACCTTCCGCATTTTAGCAGACGGCAAAACAATTTATGAAAAGCACAATGCAGAAACCGAGTGGGTGGAAAATGTCGCCGACTTGAGTTCTCTTGCAGGCAAAGAAGTTCTGCTGCGGTTTGAAAGCGACCCCGGTCCGGCACGCAATACCAACTGCGATTCCTGTTTCTGGGGTGATATTCTCCTGTTTGCCGGTGAACGTCCCGCTGTCCTATCTGACGTGCACAAGCAGGTGCTCAAACTGGAAAATCTTGTGGCAATCAAGGGCGGAAAGGCAGTCGGAAAGACGCAGGTATTCAAGTTAGACGGCGGATTAACTGCCGCTGTAACCTTCGGCAACAACGGTTTTGTTGACGGTGTTATCGGTGTCGGCAATGCCGAAAAGCAGGTTCAATTTGACGGCTTGAAAGTGTGGTGCAGAAACCAGCCGGTGGGTAGTTTTCCTTCGGCAATCAGCGCGGGACAGTGGATTTCCAAAAACACGCAGGGAAAAGACAATCCGCCGAGACCCGCCACGAAACAAGGAGGCAGTGCGGTTGACTATAGTAATCAATGGGCGCAGGATATTGAAATCAACGGCGAGAAAGCCGCCTTGTTTTTCACACTGGTTCAGAATGGTCCCGCTGTTCAGTTTATGGTCGATTCTTCCGACATTGATTTAATCAGCCGGATTGAATTCGGGGCGGCAACGCAGCACGCAGACCGTGTTTATTACGGTCACGGTTATTGCATAGAACAGCCGGAAGCATTTACGGCTGGCGCAGGCGGACATAATCTTTCTACTTCACATGTCGGAATGGATTTCGACAACGGGATTTCCGTTTTACAGGCGAGTTCTTTTCCGGTTGATTCCTTCATCGTTCATCCCGACAGCAAACGTTATACGCTTTCCGTTCATCCTGCAACGACAATAACGCTGCTGCCCGGTTTGAGCGGCGCGATGGATTGTGCGGTGCGTTTTCGTCCTA
>WRCR01000038.1 GCA_009783865.1 Planctomycetaceae bacterium
AAAACCGGAACCGAATTGTCCGAGTGCAACATCGGCATGGAACATTTTGCTCAACACCGCATCGCTGTTAATGAATTCCACTAATTCTCTTGCAGTAACATTGCTGATGTAGCCGTCATTTCCGCCGGTTAATGCACCGGAAAACACACGGACATTGACACCTATGTCCCAGGCAGCACTGAAAATGGTGCCGGTGCCGTCGTTGTCAAGCGAAGGTCTGACCGAGAAGTTAGCCGCTATCGCCGAATTCGCCGTGTCGTTAAATGCCTTAACGACATCGTTTGCCGTTATCGTATCGTCCAAAACGCGGATAAATAATGCCTGATGGTCGGTTCCAATATCGCCGTACACTTCGCCGGTTTTTATGTACGAGTTGTCCGCTAAGTTAAGAGTTGTCGTATAACCAGCCGCCAGACCGGTGCCGGTAACTAAACCGCCGTCAATTTTTTTACTCAATTCATGAGCAATATCGAATTTGCTCGTTGCGGTGTTATACTCGGTGATGTCTGCACGGAACGGCGACGCTTTTTCAATCGCTGCCTTTAAGGTGCCGAATGACGCATTTTTAGTTGGGTCGATATTATCAACCTGTCCGCGAATATGTAGGATTTTCCGCTCGGCATCATAGACCGCCGAAACATCGCCGGGGTCAAAAGTATCGTCCTGCTCAAATTCGATGGTAACACCGTTCAGAGAAGAACCGGCTTCTTTACCGGAAATCCGAAGTTGGACATCGCCC
The DNA here is from genome assembly GCA_009783865.1 of Planctomycetaceae bacterium. Lineage (GTDB taxonomy): Bacteria > Planctomycetota > Planctomycetia > Pirellulales > Thermoguttaceae > WRKP01. The sequence continues at coordinate 740 of WRCR01000038.1, forward strand.
GCCGCCGGTACAGCACCGCCCCAGCGGATTGTTGCCGCCGCCTGTTGAGCGTATGCCTTGTATTCTAAATCAACATCATTACCGGTATCGGTTCCCTTGAAATAAACAATATCGGTATTCTCAAATCTTGTTCCGGTGACTGTAGCAGCGAAATCAAGTGCATTGTTTGCCCGCAGGTCAGCGGGGGCAACCGTTCCGGTTATCAAGTCCGTTTCATCACCTTGCAGCAACTTGAATCCCTTAATTGAATTGATTGCCCGTTCTAAATCCGCAGCAGTTGCAGCGGCATTGTAATGAATTTGCAGTTTGCCGGACGCGCTGTCGAAAGTTGCGGAAACCGGCGGCTTCCCCGCAATCGAACCCGTGTACTCTACGAATTCCGTCCCCCGAATCACGATGCCGCTTGTCTGGACAACAATACCGCCGCCAGCCAGGTCACCGGTAATATCATAAGTATAAAGTCCGTTGAAGGACTCATCTAAAGCACTGTGCGACGGTGCGGTTTTCGGCTGCATCTTCAGCCGGAAATCAATAATTCCCGGCTGCCCCGCTGACGGTTCGGTAATTTTATAAGTCGTTTCGCTTGAATTACCGGCGGTGAATTTAACGGTATAATTTCCGGCAGCGGCACCGGCAGTCAACGCCCGAAGATTGATGTCGTTGTCAAATCCCGCGCTGGTTATCATGATTTGTCCGTTAGTTGCATCAGCACCGACAACCGCCCGAACACCGGTTGAATCCGAAACCTTGTTGACCGCCTGCGCAATATCCGTGACGGAACTGCCCGCTTGGAAACGGAACACATCGGAACCCAAATTGCCGCCGATTTCGATGACTACTTCGCTGCTGATACCGCCTTTATCGTAGAACAGTTTGGCATAATCCGAACTCTTTTGTACGTTGATGCCGATGTCAATCTTGTCCAAGGTACCGAAGTTTGCCTGATGTACTTTCAAGTCGCGGACGGCAGCGTTGCTCAAGCCCTGCGTTTGGAAATCCATTGAGCCGTCCAGCAGGAGTTGTCCCTGATAGTTTGTCGTCTTGGCAATCCGGTCAATGGAGTCGAGTGAAGCATCGATTTGCAGTTGGTTTGCCCGAATTTGGTCGGCGGTCATTGCTCCGGTGTTAGCGGCTTCTACAATGAGCCCCTTAATATCATTGAGAAGCGAACTAACTTGTCCGAGCGAACTGTCGGCAATCGAAATAACACTGTTCGCCCGCTGCGCATTGGTAATTGCTTTACCCGTTGCGGTAATATCGCTTTTTAGCAATTCGCTGGAAATCAAACCGGCGGGGTCATCTTTGCCGGAGTTAATACGCAAGCCGGTACTTAAGCGGAGCAGAACGTTGCTCAAGTCGCCCATGTTCCGTTGTAGTTGATGCTGCGCCGTCAGCGATTGGGATTGAGAAGCAACATAAAGTCCTGTCATCGTGTTTCTCCCCTGAAAAAGGTCAGGTATAAAAAGTCAATTTATGGAGGGTAGCACAAAAGAGCAGAAAACTTTTTTGCAATTCCGTTTGCCGAAGGATACTCTTGGAATCAGCATCGTCCGAAGGTCTGAAAATCCATTTTCTGCTTGTTTTCATGTGAAAACTGTCTTTAACCGTTTATCGCGGGTGAAGTCAGCAGGAATCTTGGTATTCATTCAGCAAAACTGCCATTTCGCTGTCCGATTCAGGACAGCGTTGTTTATAGAATTGAGCGGCTGCTCCGATACAGCGTTCTCAATTTTCTGACTCAACTGTCCTTGCCGAGATTTTCTGCGGAAACCAACCCATGGTATCCGGCAGCAGGATTATCGGCGGATGTTTCTCAGGTTTTTTGCAAACTCTGTAAAGATAGGAACGTTTCGATTTTGCGTCCGTTGTCAAAGATACCGTCTATTCCGGCGGTGAGGGTTATAAGGAAGGAAAACAGAACCGCAATCGTCCGATTGCGTATATTGTTGCGCCTCTTGCAATATGTCTGCCTCTATGGTATCCTTCTACTTTCGTTATAGTTTTCCGCTAACAAAATATGGAGTATTCAATGTACCGCAGTAGATTCCGATTGTTTGTTTTTGCTTTCGTTTTCGTCTTTGTTTCGCTGCCGCTCTATGCACAGCAGTCCGCACCGGCGTACAAGTTAACCGTCCGTGCAGAAAAGGACTCGGCAATTTACGCTAAGAACGAAAAAGTTGTCTTCAACGTTTCGCTGACCGAAGACGGCAAACTGCTTGCCGGTAAGACATTGAATTATACTATTACCGGTGACGGTTCCTTCAAACAAACCGGAGAGGTTACCAGCGGTGATAAACCCGCTGCGATTGAGACCTCGCTGCCGCATGCCGGTTTCCTGCGCTGCGCCGTTTCGTTTGAGAAAGTCAACGGAGTTGGCGGTGCCGGTGTTGACCCGCTGGAAATTAAATCGAACATAACGGAACCAGCCGATTTTGACGAATTCTGGAACGCCCAAAAAGCGGAACTTGCAAAATTGCCGATGAATCCCAAACTCGTTCCTGTCCCGAAAGATAAATTCAATATCGATAATGTCGAGGTCTTTGACATCAAAGTCGATTGTCTCGGCGGCATGCCGGTTTCCGGTTATCTTGCGAAACCGGTCGGTGCCAAGCCGAAGTCGCTGCCGATTTGGATTTCCTATCACGGTGCCGGTGTGCGAAGTTCCAGTATTCCCGCTTGGACAGCAAGCAAAGGCGTTTTGGCTTTGGACATCAATGCTCACGGTATTGTGAATGGCGAATCGGAACAATTCTACAAAGACCTCACTAATGGAGAATTGAAGGATTACTCGAAGCGGGACGGAAATGACCGCGAAAAGGTTTATTTTCGCGGCATGTTTCTGCGGGTGTTTCGTTCGCTGCAATTCATGAAGCCGCTGCCCGAATGGGACGGCAAAATCATCGTGGTTACCGGCTCAAGTCAGGGCGGCGGTCAAGCACTTGTTGCGGCAGGCGGCGATGCCGATGTAACCTTCTGTGTTTCACACGTACCGGCAATTTGTTATCCGCTAGGTTCGCTTGAAGGGAACTTTGACGGTTGTCCCGGTTTCCTGCGCGGAGCAACAAAGGAAAGTGCCGACCCCGATATTGTTAATACCGTTCCATACTTTGATGCCGCTAACTTCGCAAAACGGATTAAAGCGGAATCGGTTCTAACAGCCGGTTTTGTTGACTTTGTTTGTTCTGCAACCTCGGTTTATGTTGCGTACAACAACATTAAATCGAAAAAAGTAATTTTCACTATGCCGGAAGCGGGGCACAGTGTTCCAGGAGAAATCCGTCAACAGGCGGACAAACTGATGTGGGACTACATCGAAGCAAACCGTGTGAAATAGTTTATCTAGGAGTTTCCAACATGCTTCTCTGGTTTCGTACTTGGCAATTAGGTGTTAAGGGGCTTATGCTGCATCCGATGCGCTCAATGCTCACCGTACTCGGTATCTTTATCGGCGTGGCAAGCGTCATTTGGCTGATGGCAATCGGCGAAGGCATTAGTATCAAAGCGCAGGAACAAATCGAGTCCCTCGGCGCGAACAATATCATTGTCCGCACCATTAAACCTGCTAATCCTGATATGGTGACGCAGGGCCGCCGCAACGTTCCATATTTCGGAATCAAGCGGGACGATTATGAGATTATTAAAAAGACCATTCCGACAGTTAAGGAGATAATGCCGGTGCGGGAAATCCGAAGAACTTTCGCTGCCGGCAGTAAGGAAATAGACGGTCGGCTGGTCGGCACGACTCCGCTCTATACCGAATTGACGCAAATCAAGATTGACCGCGGCTCGTTCCTTACTGATGTTGCCATCCAGAACGCGCTTCCACACTGTGTTCTTTCTGCCGACATGGCGGATAAACTTTTTCCCGGCACCGAAGCACTCGGCAAGACAGTTCGTATTCAGGGTAATAGTCCGGGCGACACCGGTACTCCTTACCTCGTCGTCGGTGTTGCCAAACCGAAAAGTGCAACTGCGGCAATCGGCGGTTCATTTTCCGGTCAGGACTTTTCCAAAGACGTTTACATTCCGATAACGACGCTCTGGAACCGCTTGAGAGACCTTGCTTCTACCCGCAAGGGCGGTATGAGGGAAGAGGAGTTAGTCGAGTTGTCGCAGATTACGATACAGGTTGCCGGACGAAGATATGTCAAAGAGACCGCCGAAATTATCACGAGTACTTTGAAAAAGACGCATCGCGACAAGGAGGATTTTTCGGTTGCTGTTCCGCTTGAACTCCTTGAGCAGGCGGAGACAACCCGCATTATGTTTAATATATTCATGGGTTTGATTGCTGCAATTTCGCTTCTTGTCGGCGGTATCGGCATTATGAACATCATGCTGGCAACGGTGACGGAACGGACACGTGAAATCGGCATCCGGCGTGCGCTGGGTGCGAAACAAGGCGACATCATCCGGCAGTTTCTTGTGGAGACGGTAGTGTTGTCGATAGTCGGCGGTATTGTCGGTGTGATAGTCGGACTTTCCTGCAAGCCGGTCACCATTTTCGCAATGTATGTTATTAAGAAGCAGATGCCGAATGTGATTGCCGCTTTGCCGCCGATAGTACAGGACATAACGCCGATGATAGTACCGATTTCAGTTCCGATTGCGTTTGGTATTTCGGTGGTAATTGGAATTATATTCGGAATATATCCTGCATACCGCGCCGCTAAAATGGACCCGATTGAAGCGTTGCGGCACGAGTAAAATAACCCCGCGCAACAAACTTATGTTTCACGACACCCTCGTTTATTTCCACGGAAAACTTTCCGCTTCCAGCCGGAAGGAAGCGGAGAATGCCGTCCGGCAGGCAGGCGGGAAGATTGCCCGCGCGCTCAATCCGCAAGTCAAAACCATTGTTGTCGGCGAAGAAGAACTTCTGCGGCAGGATTGGAACCAATGGAACGATATCCTTGATGAACAAACCCGCGAAGCATTTGAAAACGGTCAACTAAAAATCATCGCCGAAACAACTTTCTGGGAAATCATTCATAAACATGAGACATACGAGCCGGTAGTGATAACAGCTGCTTCTTCCGACACGGCACTTTACACGCCGGTAATGCTTGCCGAGTTGACAAATCTGCCGGTTTCTTACATCCGCCGTCTGGAAAAACAGAACGTCATCTTTCCGCAGCGGAAGGTTCATCAACTTTCCTATTTCGGTTTTGAAAACATTGCGCCGTTGAAACTGTTCCGCAAAATGCTCGACATCGGCTTTTCGTTTCAGAAATCGCTGCGCCGGATTCAGCAAATTAAACCGCAACTTTTTACGTCTCCGCTTGATGTTATTGTCGCCGGCAACAAAGTATTGTTTCAAACGAACAGCGGACTGCTGGACACAAAAGGACAAAAGCATTTCGGATTCCATCCTGAAGAAGTTGAAGAATCGGGGGCTGAAGCCCCTGCCTCTTTAGCAGAATTATGCGAAGCGGCTTGGGATTGCGAATCCAGCGGCAGATTGCAGGATGCTTTGAATCTATATCGTGCGGCATTGGCATCGGGCGGGGCAAACGCGCTCATCAATTTTCAAACGGCGGAACTGCTTTATCGAATGGGCGACCTGACGGCAGCCCGCGAAAGATATTTTACGGCGATTGAATTGGACGAACATTTTGTTGAAGCGCGGGCAAACCTCGGCTGTGTTCTTGCGGAGTTGGGCGAAACGCAACTTGCGGAGAGTGCTTTTCGCGGCGCGCTGGAATATCATCCGAAGTATGCGGAAGTACATTATCATTTATCGGAACTGTTGCGGAAGAACGGCAAAAAAAGCGAAGCGGAAGAACACTTGCGGATATTCATGGAACTTGCCCCGAATTCACCGCTGCTTAATCTGCAATCTGCTAATCTGACGAAAAATTTTTGAGGGGCTGTGTTTTTTCCGTTTTTTCTGATATAATGAGACGGAAATTTATTCCATAATTTTTTACTTTTATCGAAGAGGGTACTAAATGAGTGAACTAACAGCGGGCAATGTGCCGGAAATCGTTGTTGAGACAAGAAACCTAACGAAAATATACCGCGACTTCTGGGGGCGGCAAAAAGTCAGAGCATTGAAAGCACTGGACTTGGAAATACGCCGCGGCGAGGTCTTCGGTTTGCTAGGACCCAACGGTTCAGGAAAGACGACTACCATCAAACTCTTGCTCGGACTATTGTTTCCGACTAGCGGTGATATTTTCGTTCTCGGCAAACCGGCGACGGATGTCGGGAAAAACGAAAAAATCGGCTATTTGCCGGAAGAGTCGTACTTATACCGCTTTCTCAATGCGGAAGAGACGCTCGACTTTTACGGTCGTCTTTTCAATATGTCGGGACCGGTTCGCCGCCAGCGGATTGCACAACTGATTAGCATGGTCGGTCTTGAATCCGCCCGCAAACGGCAACTGCGGGAATACTCCAAAGGTATGTCCCGCCGTATCGGTTTAGCGCAAGCGTTAATCAATGACCCCGACTTGGTTCTCCTCGATGAACCGACAAGCGGACTTGACCCGATTGGAACCCGCAATATGAAGGACTTGATTCTCGACTTGAAAAAGCGGGGCAAGACCGTGATTATGTCCTCGCATCTTCTCGCAGATGTGCAGGATGTTTGCGACCGCATCGGTATCCTTTATCAGGGCGAACTCAAAGAATTGGGGCGTGTCGAGGACTTGCTGAAGGTTTCTAACGAAACCGAAATCAGAGCGTCCAATCTTTCGGAAACGGCGAAGAACAAAATTATTGACATCATCAAAGAAGACAATGCCGAATTGGTGTTCAGCGGTCATCCGACTACCACGCTGGAAGAATTGTTCCTGCGGATTATTGAGGAAAGCGAAGCCCGACCCGGTCGGCGTGTAAGAGGAGGAAATAAAATATGATTCTCGAAAAAGAAATTCCCTCATTTTATGACTGGCTTACCGGTGATTGGCAGAGAGCCGTTCTCGAATTGATTTTTTTTCGCCGCATCAATGACAACCCCGGCGCAATCTTGAGTTGGCTCCTGTCTATCGGAACGCTGCTGCTTGCCGCTCTGATTGTCGGCTTTGTGTTCTGCGCCGTCCGCTACGGTTTGACCGGTGTGTTTGTGCCTTTCGGAAGAGCAATTCGGCGCGGCGTTGAAAACCTGACAAACGTTTCTTTCGCCCGCACTTGGGCGATTGCCCGGCTGGCAATACAGGAATCAATTCGCCGCCGGATAATGATACTCGTCGTTCTTTTCATGCTGATTCTTCTGATGGCGGGCTGGTTTCTCGATAGAGGAAGTGAAAACGCCGCAGAGTTGTACATGACTTTCGTGATGTGGTCAACGACTATTCTCGTTTTGATACTCACGCTGTTTTTGAGTTCGTTCAGTTTGCCGACTGACTTCAAGAATAAGACGATTTACTCAGTGGTCACCAAACCGGTGCGTTCCAGCGAATTGGTCTTCGGGCGTATTCTCGGCATTGCTATTGTCGGAACTGCTATGCTGCTCTTTATGGCGATTGCGAGTTATTTCTTTGTAACTTCCGAATTGAATCACTCGCATTTGCTCTTTGAAAGGGATTTAACGCCTATTTCCGTTGAGGCGGGTGAACAGTCGGACAATGCAAAGCGGCTGGTATTCAAGGGCGAAACGCAACTCAACAGCGGACATCGGCATCTGGTTGACGTTTTCGCTGACGGAACAGTGAATGTCGGTGTTGTCAACGGTCATACTCACCGTATTACATCCGAAAAAGTCAACGAACAAACCCGTTATGTCGTTCATAATGAACAGGGAACTTTGCAGGCGCGGGTGCCGGTGTACGGCAAACTTGACTTTCGCAGTCCTGAAGGATTGGATACTGATAAAGGAATCAATGTCGGCGATGAATGGGATTACCGCTCGTTCATCGGTGCCGGAGATGAGGCGGCGATATACCGGTTCACCGGTTTGCAGCAGTCAACATTTCCGCAGACCGACGGCAATTTCAAAAATGGTTTGCCGGTTGAAATGACGCTCGGCGTTTTCCGAACTCACAAGGGCAACATTGAGCGGCGCATCACCGCAAGTTTGTCCGTCCGCAATCCTAAAACCGGTTTGCAGGCGGAAGTAATGACGTTCAGTACAGAAGAATTCGTCACGAAATATGTTGCGATTCCGTGGACTTTTGACGGTACGCCGCAAGTGGTTCAGCGGCGCGGCAGGACAACCCAAAAGACACCGGACGGACGTGAAGAAAGCGTCTTTTATAGTGTGCCGGACGATGCGACTGCAAGTCAGGAACGAAACGATGCGCAATTTTCCCGCCGCAGAACCTTCGATTTATTCAAAGATTTTGTCACCGATAAAGGTGAAATGGAAATTTGGCTGCAATGCGTTGACCGGCAGCAGTATATCGGTATGGCTCGCTCCGACTTGTATCTGCGGGCGGCTGACGGTTCGGTCGGCTGGAACTTCGTCAAGGGCTTTTACGGCATCTGGATGCGGATGCTGATGCTGACTGCTTTCGGTGTACTCTTCAGTACTTTCCTGAGCGGTCCTGTTGCAATGATTTCAACGGTAGGCGTGATGGTTGCCGGTTTCTCAAAAGCGTTTATGATTGAAATCGGATTGAATAAAGTTCTCGGCGGCGGTCCCTTTGAATCGCTGCTTCGAATCATGACACAGCAGAATATGGTGGTCGATTTGCCGAAGAGTTTTTCGACAACATTTGTGCAGTCAGCCGACAATGTGTACAGTATGTTTATGCGTTTGCTCGGTCAGGCGATACCGCCGCTTTCGGATTATTCCGTCTATGACGGGGCGGTCGTGAAGGGCTTCAGTATTCCTTCGTATTGGCTGATGAACCATACGATAATGACTTTGGCTTATGCTGTTCCGCTGTTCATTGTAGCGTATCTGATTTTGAGCAACCGTGAAGTTGCAAAATCGTAAAATGAAAGACAACGAATTAACTTTCGAGAAATCCGTATCCCGGCTCGAAGAAATTGTCAAGCAACTTGACGATACCGGTACCGGTTTGGACTCCGCTTTGGAATGTTATGAGGAAGGAGTCCGTCTCTTGAAACACTGCAACAACATTTTGGACACGGCGCAGCGGCGTATTGAAATACTGCGGTCGGTAGACGAAAACGGCAGCCCCGTGATTGAAGCCGCTGATGAAAATCAGTTTAAGACCGCTGGTTTTTAATCAGAGTAACGTTGCGCAGGCAACGTCAATCAGAGCCGCAATCGTCCCGATTGCGAGAAATAACCCCGTATTCCATTTTCCGCTGGGAGTGATAAAATACTTCGTCATGACAAAGAAGAAGGCTATCATTAAATCGATTGTCCCTGTGCTGTTGCCGCTCAAGAGTGACTTTGTTTTCAAATTAGTGTTCGGAGACCAACGGCGGGTTGACTTGTTGACTCGGTTCTTGCAGGCAGTACTAGACATACCCGCCAAAGAATACGAGAATGTCACTATTATCGACCCAAATGTGAAAAAGGAGTACCGCAACGATAAAGCCGGTGTCCTTGATGTCAAGATTACTACGAAGTCCGGTCGGGTAATAGACGTTGAAATTCAAGTTGTGCCGGGAATTCCTCTGATAAAACGGATGGTATTTTACCAATCCAAAATGGTTACGGAACAAATCGGGGAAGGTAATGACTATGATGTTATTCAGCAGGTAATTACTATCGTCATTGCTGATTTCATTGTAATACCAAATAGTTTTGCGTACCATCATAAGTTTCGGTACTATGATGTTGAACACGGTGTTGAATTGACGGACTTGAAGGAGATTCATACGCTTGAGTTGCCGAAATTGCCGGAAGAGAGCGATATGACCGAATTATTTGATTGGCTGATGCTGATTAAGGCGCAAAAAAGAGAGGAGTATGAAATGATAGCGAAAAAAGAACCGGTTTTTGAAAAAGTAGTAGCGGTTGTGAAGCAGTTGTCCGCTGATGAGCAGGCGAGAATGGAATACGACAAGCACGAGATGTGGCGTATGGACTACGCTGCTACGATGAGAAATGTTGCCAGAATTGGGCGGGAAGAAGGGAAAGCCGAAGGTAAAATCGAAACCGCCCGAAACTTGAAACGGTTGGGCGTTGCGGTGGACGTTATCGCCGAAAGTGTTGGTCTATCCGTAGAAGAAATCAAGCAGTTATAGGCGGCGCAGCGGCGTATTGAAATACTGCGGTCGGTAGACGAAAACGGCAGCCCCGTGATTGAAGCCGCTGATGAAAATCAGTTTAAGACCGCCGTGTTTTAATCAGAGCGGTGTAGCGCAAGCAACGTCAATCAGAGCCGCAATCGTATATAAGAATCAAGAGCCGCAAGTGAAGGCGGTGCTTCGCCGAAACTTGCGGGACAGCCGTTTCTCTGCTATAATTCAGGCATGTCCGAGTCGACAATTACAAAACCGCCGAAACCGTACAGCACGATTGGCTACTTGTTCATCGTAACCCTCTGGGCATTTTTACTACCCAGCGCGACATTCCATCTCCCAATGGCTGGGTATGCTTTGTCAAATAACGTTTCGGGCGGAGTCGGTGTTGCAATAGTTACTGTTTTCGGCTTTTTCTTTCTTGCGATGTTCAGTATCGTCTGTCTGAACTGCTTCCCATTCTTTTTGAAACGTTTTGCGGCGAATCTCCGTGCCGGTCAAGTTCCGAAATCGTTCATTGTGCGTGTGTTACCATTCTGGTTGCCGTTCTTCTGGGGACTTGCGGTAACAGTCGTCTGCTTGTTTTGCGCCGTCTTTACTTCACTTGACTATTACGTCGGAGGCGGATTTTGGGGATTTCCCCAGTATTTCCTCTTTTACGCCTTCTCGATGTTTGCCAACGATCCGGAAACATTCTGGGTGCTGTCCAATGCAACGGCTTTTTTCATAGCAATAGCGGGAACGATTTACGTCTCCAGCAAGGGCACGCCGGTTCCCAAATTATGCGGCTTGATTTGCTATCTCGCCGTCACTCTTCTTCTTTGCGGACTTGCCGGTTTAGGATACTACAATTTACGTCAGAACATTCTGCATCCCCGCGCTGGCGGCGATGGAATCGTTCGAGAAGAACCCCAAAGAATTTCCCACTGGTTCAACACGGGCGACACCGACCTTTCCGCATACATTCCCTTTGCCGAAAACAATAAACTGGTCAAGGTTGAATCGCCGACACTTGTCATTGAATCCGAACATCCCCGAATTCTCGGGGCGTTTTCGCTCTATCCCGTCTGTGCAGCGGCGGTCGAAGCAATTTACAGTAATGCGGCGCAACGCCGATTTAATCCTGCCTACTCTGAAAATGAGTTGACGACGATGGCGGGGACTTCATCGGAAGCATTTGAATCGCTGCTGCGAGATAATGATACATGGCGGTTCAAAAGCGACATGATTTTCATGTTCCAACCTTCGGAAAAACAACTGCAACAAGCCGCTGACAGGAGAATCGAACTGATTACAACTCCCATCGGTTATGAAGCGTTCGTCTTTTTCGTGAACACGAACAATCCGGCGGACAATTTGACTCTCGAACAAATTCTGGACATTTATTCCAAAAAGATAACGCAATGGAACGAGGTTGGCGGCAAAAATGAGCGGATACTGCCGTTTCAGCGTCCCGAAGGTTCCGGCAGTCAAACGGCAATGCTTCGTCTGATGGGAGACGTGCCGATTATTTCACCGCTGCGGGAAGAGTTCCGGGAAGGAATGGGCGGCATCGTTGAGAGCGTTGCCGACTACCGGAATTACGGCAACTCCATCGGTTTTTCGTTCCGGCACTATGTCGAGAATTTGTACAAGCACGAAGGAATAAAATTACTGAAAATCAACGGTGTTGCTCCGACGATTGAAAGCATTCAAAACGGTTCGTATCCGTTAATTAGTGAACTGGTCATAATGTCCCGCGCTGACAATACGAATCCGAATGTTCCGAAGTTGACCGAGTGGTTTCTTTCGCCGCAAGGACAGAAACTCGTGCGGGATGCGGGATATGTTCCGAAATAATCTGAATACCGGCGGGCGTAAGCCCGCCGCTCAAATCGGCTAACATTTACCCGCTGCCGGAAATGTGATACAATCGGAGTACTGTATTTAACTCCGTTCAATCACTTTTCCTCTATACTATAGTTGCTATGAGATTTTCACTGTCTTCCTGTTTTCTGTTCTTTTGTCTGCTGTCTGTTCATGTCATCGCACAGGAAACGCCGCCGGATAATTCGCCTTTCGGGATTTGCGCTCATCTTCAGCGAGGTGAAGAACACAATCAGATGCCGAAGAATCTCGAATTGATGCAGAAAGCCGGTATCCGCTGGGTGCGCGCCGACTTCTCTTGGAACGGTGTTGAAAATCCGCAGGGAAACTGGCGTTTTGACCATCTCGACAGAGTCGTTGCCGAGACAAACAAACACGGGATTCAGGTTTTGCCGATACTCAATTACGACGTTCCATGGGCAACCCCGGCTTATAAACACATCGATAAATGGCTTATTTATGTCGAAAAAATTGTCAGCAGATATAAAGACCAAATCAAATACTGGGAAGTATGGAACGAGCCGAACCTGAAAGGATTCTGGCGAGATGAACCGTCCGGTGAGAATTACAAGATTCTTCTCGAAGCAACTTACAAGAAAATCAAGTCGATTGACCCGAAGTTAATCGTTCTTTACGGCGGCACTGCGGGTATTCCGTTTGAATTTATTGAGGACTCGCTCAAGGCGGGGGCGGCGGATTACTTCGATGAATTCAACATTCATCCTTACCGCAGCGGTATGACTTCCAACAGGTCTTCGGAGCGGTACTATAAGGACCTTGAAAAACTGCGGCAGTTGCTTGCGAAATATAAGGCAGACCACAAACCGATTTGGATAACCGAGTTCGGCTGGGCAACTCCGCCCGGCAACAGTCAAACGAGTACCGCAATTTTCAAGCGGACGAAGCAGATTCTTGACCCGACCGGCAAGGATTGGACTATTGCGGTGCTAATCGACGGCAATTATCAGGTTGATTCGATATTTCAAACGAAATCCAAAGAAGCGGTGCAGCGGTATTTTCCCGCCGGATACAAAGCGGAAATCATTTCGCTTGACGATTTGAAAGGCATCTCACCGGCTAAATACGACGCGCTGTTTTTGCCGCCGTCTGAATGTTATCCTACGCCGTTCATTGACGACATGGTAAATTACGTCACAAAGGGCGGCAAGTTGTTTCTTTTCGGCGGCGTTCCGCTGTATTACAAGACGGCATTTTCCAAAGAACTGCCCGGTGTTCTTGAACGGGTTTCCGGTCAGAATACCGACGCAGACCGCAAGAGGTTGCGCATCGGCTGGATTGCGTGGTGGACAGACCCCGCTAAAAAAACGCCGGAAAATGCGCCTCTCTTCATTCCTGATGATATGAAACCGCTGTTCGATAATACGAATTTCAAGGGACAGGCGACCAGATTCCTGACCGGCAAACTACTGAAAGACGGCGACAAGTTGATTCCTCTGCTGGACGGACAGAAGTACGACTTCAAAGAACCGTGCGCCGGTATTTTTCAGTTTGACTCCGACATGAAAGGTGCCGTTATTGTCAACACACTGATGGGCGAAAGTGTTATTACAACGGAGGAAGACCAAGGGATTTTCCTCGCTCAAGCATATCTGTTGTCGCTGCGGTTCGGAATTAAGCGGTATTTCTGGTATGAATTTCAAGCACCGGAACGGGATAATCTCGACAAGGAACATCATTTCGGTATTGTGCATCAGCAGTTGGAACCCAAACCGGCGTATCATGTTCTCGCAGCACTGACGAAATTATTCACGGATGGTTCCGTGATGGATACCGAAACGGAATGGAATCGAGACGGCTTTATAACTATCCGCTGGAAACAGAAAGACGGCACGAATGTTTGGGCGGTTTGGTCGCCGGACGGCAGTAAGAAAGTTCCGGTGAAAATCGGTGCCGGTTTTAAGTCAGCGCAGAATTATCTTGGTGAAACGCTTCCGATTAAACAGTCGGATACAACCTTGCCGCTTGAATCCGGTGTGATGTACTTGATTGGTCCGCAAACACTGGAATTTTGATGTATCGTTATGTCCCAATCTATACAGATATATTACTCCGAAATTGAGAAAGCATCCCGATACAGCGGTTCCGAAAAGGAAACCGCTTTGCGGACGGCGTTTGTCAACCTG
>WRCR01000039.1 GCA_009783865.1 Planctomycetaceae bacterium
CTGTGACGACCCTGCCTGTTGTTTTGTCGTCTTTGATTTCTTTTTCTTTTTTGTAGAAACTTCTTTTTCTTTATTTCTTTCTTGTACATCTTGTACAATTGTACAACGTGATTTTTCCGAAAAAGTAGTACAAGGTACTACCGAAGTAGTACGCTGTACTACTTGGTCTGATTCTGTATTATGTAGTACCGTGTACGACTTTGTAGTATTCTGTACTACTTGGTCGGTAGTACCGTGTACTACCAAGTAGTACAAGGTACCGGTGCGCTGGACAGGAATATCAGGATTTTCTGCGAGTTTTTTGAGAATACGGCACACTCCCATTTTATTAAGATTGAACCTTTTGTATATCGTTGCTGGTGTTGTTGCACCGGCGGTTTCAAGATAGTAGACGATAAACTTCTCAAGAGGGGTATTGAGGGCATTATAGTCCATATAATACCTCCTTTCCGCAAAAAAGAATGGCGGGGGACATGCTGAGAGTCCCCCGCCGACTGTTAGAGTTAGCGATGGACTTGGATTCTCGACAGCACCAAATCCCCTCTAACATTGAGAACGGTGGGACTTGAACCCACGACCTACGGATTAAAAGTCCGTTGCTCTACCAACTGAGCCACGTTCTCTTTCTTAAGAATTCTACGCGAAAAACAAATACGCAGAACCTGACAAGAAATACGAATTCTATCTATTTTTACCAAAATGTCAAGGGGGCATGCACGTCCCCTTCAAAGCCGTTTGAATCCGAGTTTTTTAGCATCGTTCTTGGCGTGCAGCAGGCGGTCTCGGTAATGTGGGCGAGGAGACCGAGAAAGGCGAGAGAGCAAACGGAGTGGAAGGGACGGCAGACACCGCGTTTGCGGCGTGTATCGGTGAGTTTCTGAAATACTTTGGAAACGCCGGACAAGGAAATCATTGTTGCCTCCGTAAAAATTGGATTTTTCGAGATAATCTAAATATCTTTACGAAGAAAAATCGAAAATGTTAACCAAATTCGACTTTGAAGGTGACGCGGGCTTTATTACTTGCCGTCTTACGGTATAATAACGGAATGAATAACATTTCAAAGAATAACAATAACGCAGCAAAACAAAATATCATCGACAAGCGGAACGACCTTCGGAATCTTGCCATCATTGCTCACGTTGACCACGGAAAAACAACTCTCGTGGACTGCATGTTGCGTCAAAGCGGACAGTTCCGCGATGCTCAACTCACCGGTGAACAAATCCTCGATTCCAATGACCTCGAAAGAGAACGCGGCATCACCATTCTTGCGAAAAATATCGCTATCCCTTACAAAGGCATAAAAATCAACATCATAGATACGCCCGGTCACGCCGATTTCGGCGGTGAAGTCGAGCGGGTTTTACGAATGGCAGACGGCTGTCTCGTGCTGGTAGATGCTGCCGAGGGTCCAATGCCGCAAACACGGTTTGTACTCGGAAAAGCATTGGAAGTCGGACTGCGCCCCATCGTTGTCGTCAATAAAATTGACCGAAAAGACGCAAGACCTTTCGAAGTCATCAACGAAATGCTGGACTTGTTTCTGCAACTCAGTGCCGATGACGAAGCGGCGGAGTTTCCTTATCTCTTTGCAAGCACCAAAGAAGGATACGCCGTTCACGAAAATAAACTACAAGAACGTGAAGACGGCGGATATGAACCGAGCGATCCGTCAGCCGACATTCTTCCGCTGATGGACTTAATTCTCGAAAAGATTCCTGCGCCGGAAGTGGAAATCGATGCCCCGCTGCAAATGCTTGTTACCACAATAGCATGGTCGGAGTACGTCGGAAGAATCGCTGTCGGAAAAGTCAATGCCGGTACTATCCGCAAAGGAATGAACTGCGTTTTAATGCAGAAAGACGACAAACAGACCGCCGGTAAAATCGCTCAACTGTTCACTTTCGATAAACTTGGACGCACCGAAGTTCACGAAGTAGATGCCGGAGATATTGCCGCCATTGTCGGTTTGACTAGTGTTGAAATCGGCGATACGATTTGTTCGCCGTCTCGTCCTGCTGCGTTGCCGAGAATACACGTTGACAAACCGACTCTGCGTATGACTTTCGGCATCAACAATTCACCGCTCGGAGGAAAAGAAGGAAAATTCGTAACCAGCAGACATCTCCGCGACCGGCTAATGCGGGAACTTGAAAAAAATGTTGCGCTGCGGGTAGAAGAAATTGACGGTGCCGACCAATACTCGGTGTCGGGACGCGGTGTGCTGCATTTGTCAGTGTTAATAGAAACAATGCGGCGGGAAGGTTATGAACTTTCCATCGGCAAGCCCGAAGTGATTTACCGCGAAAACAACGGGGGGGTCGAAGAGCCGTTTGAACTGCTCGTAGTTGAAGTGCCGGATGCACAAACTGGACCTGTGATGCAGATGGTCGGTGAACGCCGGGGTATCTTGCAGGAAATGCACAACATCAATGATATTGTCAAAATGACGTTTTCAATTCCCGCCCGCGGACTCATCGGTTTGCGGACGAAAATGCTGATGGCAACGCAGGGCAATGCGGTTATCAATCATCGTTTTGAAGAATACAAGCCGAAGGCGGACACGATTGAAGGACGTGCTAACGGCGTGTTGATTTCTATGGTAGGCGGCAGAGCAAATGCTTACGCGCTTGATACTTTGCAGGAACGTTCTGCGCCCTTTGTTTCGCCCGGCGATGTCGTTTATGAAGGAATGGTAGTAGGAGAAAACGCCCGCAATGAAGATATGGATGTAAATCCGACGAAGGAAAAGAAACTGACGAATATGCGTGCAAGCGGTTCGGATAAAAACATCATACTGAAACCGGCGCGGAAATTCACTCTTGAGGAAGCATTGGAATATATTGAGGCGGACGAATTAGTCGAGGTAACACCGTCAATTATCCGGCTGCGTAAAATCATTTTGAAGGAAGTTGACCGCCGCCGTTTGAATCGGGCAACAAAGAAAACGCAGGATTAGAAATCCTGCGCTAACATTTCATGTTCTTCGGCATCCCAGCGTTTAATCGACCGGGAAACAACCCAAAGGAAAAAGATTTCTATCGCAACAAGCACCCCGATGGAAAGTTGCACCGTTGTATTGCTGCGGATTTCCTCTATGCGTTCAGGAAGATTGAGCCAGCACCAAAGCGAGAAAACAACCACGAGAAAAAGCGGCGACACATATTTTATGATATAACGAAAGACCCAAGGAATTTTTATTTGCGCACCGCGTTCCATTTCGGACATTCCGGTATCAATTCCGAGTACCCAGCCGAAGAGAATTATCTGAAAAGTAGCGGCAATGAACACGAAAACATTTGCCGACCAGAAGTCGAGCGTGTCCATTGCAACGAGTCCCTTTGAAAAGTACAGAACAAACAGCGTGGCGGCGCACATCATGCCGCCGAGTAATAGGACGCTTTGTTTTCGTTTGAGTCCGAGACCGTCTTCAAGCAGCGTGACCGCTGGCTGAAGCATCGAAATGGAACTCGTTGCGGCAGCGAGAAACAGCAGGAAAAAGAACAGGAAGCCCCAAAGTTGTCCGAGCGGCATTTGGTCGAAAACACACGGCAAGGTTTGAAAACCCAGCGTGAACGAACTGCCGAGCGTTTCCTTGTTGATTGATGCAAGTCCGAGAAACATAATTGCAGCCGGAACTATCAGCATACCGCCGAAGACGATTTCCACGAAACTGTTGCAGCCGACTGCCGTGGCGCAGGATGCGGCAACATCATCGTCCCGCTTCAGATAACTGGCGTAAGTCAACACCAAGCCGAAGCCGACAGAAAGCGAAAAGAACACATGTCCGGCGGCGGCAAGCCAACTTTCGGGATTGGCGAGGTGCTGAAGTATCGTCTTGTCGGAAGCCGTTGTGGTGCAGATGAATCTCATTCCGTCGGCGAAACTTTGTCCTTCAATACCGGTCGGATTTCCCAGCGTGGCAACCCGAATGAATATAATCGCCGAGCAGAGAATCAACGCCGGCATCGCCCAGAGACAGAATTGTTCAATACCCTTACTGATACCGCGATAGATAACCCAAAAGTTTATGACGAAGGAAAGGGCAACGCAAAGCAAGGTTGGATTCGAGTACCACGCTGTCAATACAGCACCGTTTTCTGTTTTTCCGGTGAGATTGGCGAATGCTTGACTGTATTCCGCTTGCGAGCCGAGTTGCATCAAGCCGCGTGCATATTGAATTGTGTAGAGCAAACACCATCCTTCCACAACGATGTAATAAGCAAATATGATGAGCGGCAGCATTACACAAAGCGAACCTGTATAGACAACGCGCCGCCGTCTGGCGATAGTCCAAAAGATTCCGGGCGGCGAATTATGACCGCGAATACCGCCGTAGCGTCCGAGCGTCCATTCCACCCACGCCAGCGGCAAGCCGATGAGAATCATCGCTACAATGTACGGTATCATGAAAGCGATGCCGCCGTACAACGCCATTTGACCGGGAAAACGCAGATAATTGCCGAGACCAACTGCACTGCCGATGACGGCGATAATTACACCTAATTGAGATGTCCACGATTCTTTTTGCTTCATATAATCTTTTGCGTAGGATTAAAATCCTACGCTAAAAAGTTTCAATTACCGAACCTTTGTCCAAGCCGGTTTCATTTTTATATTCTTCGAACTGGTCCGCCTTGTACTTTTTCTTTATCAGATAATAAAAACAATCGCCGCCGGAAAATTGACGATACTTGTTGTTATAGAAAGATAAACCGCCTTTGAAGTCAATATCAATCCGTACAAGCGATTCCGTTGCAGTGTCGAAAACATTGTTGCGGATAACAATATCTTTCGTCTGCGCCGTGTTGCTGTAAATCATGACGTGCCGCCCATTTTTATCGCGGCGTTGAATATGTCCCCAGCCATAACCGGCGTTTGTGCAAACGTTGTTTTCAAACAGAATGTTCTCGGTCTTCGATTCCGGTCCGCGATTCCAGTATTCAAAAGAATACTCGCTGTTCCAAATCTTGTTATTCCGGTAAATTATGTTCTTTTGAACATTCACGCCCGAACCCTGATTTGTCAGAGCGGCATCGTAAATTTCCCAAAGGTTGCAGTTTTCGACAAGATTATCAGAAGCGTCCGACCAGAATTCAATTCCGTTTCCGAAACGCACGCGCCGACCTTCACCGCCCTGTTTGTATTGGTCAGCACCGCCTATCCACGATATATCGAGATTCCGATAGACACAGTTATTCGCTTTTGTGCCGCCGAAGCCGTGCGCCGCACCATAGCGTACATCCAAACCGTCAAAGATAACGTAATTACAGTTGTTGTGTGAAATAACATGATGATGCAGTGCCGCCTCGATGCTCTGATACAGCAAAGCGGGATTCTTTTCGGAATAGAAAAATACCCTTGCGGTTTCCATATCGTACCAGAAATCGTCCTGCTGTTTTAAGTCATCCAAAGTCCAGCGTTTGAAACCGGCTTTGCTGCCGTTCAAGATGATGTTTCCGACATCGGTGTTGATACCGTTTGTGTCAGCCCTTGCTTCGTACAATCCGATGAATCTTAACGACAATTCGGAATTCTGCGGCAGCACTCCGCCGAGTGAAAAAGTCATGCGGGCGTTTTCGTGCGGACGGCTGCATTGAAACAATACTTCGTAATTTTTCCATTCGGCTTCGATACCGGCGGGCTGTTTGAGCGTTGCGCCGAGACCGCCCCAAGGCATGCCGGGTTCGGAAAGCCGGATTGTAAAGCCGGAAAACGGAATGGTGGATTTTGCCGCAAAACGCAAGACGTAATACTTGTCCTCTTCAACCTCAAAACCGTGAACGATGAATTGAATGTGATTCGTTCTCGTACCGGATGCGGAACAGTTGATGGTGTACGTTGTCTCATCGTTTTCATTTTTTCGTGAAAGTTTAATTTTCGCACCTTCTTCGTTGTGATGTCCCCAAGTCAATTTTTTGAATTTGGGAATTTCATTTCCGAGAATCATTTTCGATTCTTTTGTCGCCCAGATATTTTTGCCGATGGGCTGCCAATCGCTTTCGTTATTGAGCGGAACGCTGCCGAGTAAAGACGGCTTGTTTCCTTCGCCGTAAGCGGAATAGACGACGGGCTTTCCTTCCGCGCCGGACTTCGGCAGAAGTTGTCCGCGCCATTGTCCGCCGGATTTGAAAAGAACTTTATCGCCGGGTTTTATGTCTGCTCTGTTGACTTTTTTCAACGATCTCCAAGCGGTTTGCGGTGTTTTTCCATCGGCGGAATCATTGCCGGTCTGGGAGTCAACGAAATAATCCGCCGCAAAAATTGACGGGGAAAGACAAAACACAAGAGAGAGTACAGCGCAAAAAAACTGTCGGGACATCGTATTGCTCCATTGTCTGAAGTTAAAACCGGTAGTGATTATACTAATTTCACGGATAAAATAAACCGGTTTTTCCGAAAAAATTTGTTTTTCAGGATACTTGAAAATAATACGGAATGGTGTAAAATTGAATAGGCACTGTTATTGTTGTTCGTTCCCCCTGCTTGTATTACTAATTTTTGTTATTGCATTTGTTATATGACTGGTATAGAAATCCGTGATGCTGTTATTTCAATTCTTTCCGACATTTCGCCGGACGAGGACTTTGCGTCCCTGAAAGACGATGTTTCCTTTCGTGACCAATTCGAGATGGACAGTATGGATTTACTCGACATCGTTCTCGAACTGCGGAAACGCTACAAAGTACAGATCCCGGAAGAGGATTATCCGAAACTCGATAACATGAACAGCACGATTGAATATCTGCTGCCGCTGATGAATACTAATGAATAATGTTTGCCGTTGATGTTGGTAATACCCGTCTGAAGACCGCTTTTTTTCCGCCGTCGGGCTTTTGTGTGAACGAACTCGTTGTCCGAGATGTTTTTACTAGATGTGACCACTGGGGTTCCGAAAAACATATCAAGTTCTGGTTACGGCATATCGAAGAACCGCAGGATTGGTTCATCGCTAAAACCGGTCAGTTTCCGTGGGAAAAATGGCAGGAATGTATCGCCGAACTGCGCCCGAAAGACCGGTTCATTCATCTTTCATATAAAGATATACCAATAGTAATTGACGTTAAAAATCCCGAAGAAGTCGGACTTGACCGCTTGCTTGCGGTCTATGCCGCTTCACTGTGGAGAAAAGAGCACGAAGAAAGGTTTGCTGAAGGAACACCGGTTTTAGTTGCCGATGCCGGTACTGCTTTAACGGTTGATGTATTGACAGTGGAAGGACATTTCGGCGGCGGTATAATTTTTCCCGGCCTGAATGCGCTTGCGGAAGCCCTTGCCGGAATTTCGCCGCGGCTGCCGAAAATTGATTGTCAGTCGCTTTCGGATTTATATTACCTGTTATTTCCGGCAAGAGACACGTATGATGCATGTGCGGCAGGTTTAATTTTGGGGGCAATGGGTGTTATCCGGCAGTGCTATGAATTTTCCGGCGGCAACATTCCCATCTTGATTACCGGCGGAGACGGGAATACTATTTATTCGGGAATTACCTACGTAGACATTCCGGAAGAATTAGTACACTTGGAAGAGCATCTCGTTTTATCCGGTATTGCAGCAGTCGCAGAAAAGAAATATAGTGAAAAGGAATTTGGCAATTTATGATTTCCTTGCAAGACAGTTTGGTTTCGAGTTCTGCCCGCCGAATGCCAATCAAGGTGCGTCCCGACCTGACGGCAAAAAAACAGTATTATCTCGGAAGAACATATTGGGTTGTCAAGGAACCGATTGGTTCGCGGTATTTTCGTTTTCAGGAAGAAGAATACGCAATTCTGAAAATGGTCAACGGCGAAATGAGCATCGAAGAAATCAAACGCTCTTTTGAAAAACAGTTTCCGCCGCAGAAAGTTACGCTCAATGAACTGCACAATTTTCTCGGACAACTTCACCAGAGCGGACTCATCGTAGCCGCTGTTCCGAATCAAGGAAACGAGTTGCTGAAACGGAGAGACAAACGTAACCGAAGCGAGTTGCTTCAGAAGTTCTCAAACATTCTCGCTATCCGATTCAAGGGAATTGACCCCGATAGGATGTTTACGTTTGCGCTGCCGTTTGTCCGCTGGTGTTTTAATCCGGTTTTCGTTATCTTCTGCATACTGTTTTGTTTGTCGGCGGCTTCGCTGGTCTTGATACATTTTGATACTTTCCGTTCAAAGTTGCCGGAGTTTTATACTTTCTTCAGCCCGGTCAATATCCTCTTAATGAGCGTAACGCTGGGGGCGACCAAAATACTTCACGAATTCGGACACGGTGTGACCGCTAAATACTTCAAGGGCGAATGTCATAAAATGGGATTGATGTTTCTCGTCTTGACACCCTGCTTGTACGTTGATGTTTCCGACTCGTGGCTTCTTCCGAACAAATGGCATAGAATGGCAATCGGTGCAGGCGGTGTGTTTGTCGAACTTGTACTGGCATCTATCTGTACCTATTTCTGGTGGTATTCGGAACCCGGTCTGCTGAACAATCTTGCGCTGAACGTGATGTTTGTTTCGTCCGTCAGTACGATTATGTTCAATATGAATCCGCTGCTGCGCTTTGACGGCTATTATATTCTGGCGGATTATATGGAAATCCCCAATATGCGGATAAAAGCAACGAAAATCCTTGCTGAAAAATGTTCGCAATGGTTTCTCGGTTTGGAAAAACAGGAAGACCCATTTTTGCCGAAAAGCAATCAGATTGCCTTTGCTCTCTTTTCGGTTGCATCGTTCTGTTATCGCTGGGTCATATTGGCATCGATTTTGATGTTCCTTTTCAAAGTGTTTGAGCCGTATGGTTTGAAAATCATCGGGCAGTGCATCGCTATGATGTCGATTGTTAGTTTATTCCTAATGCCGGGATACAAAGTTTTCAAATTTTTTAGAGTTCCGGGGAGATTACATAAAGTGAAAAAAGTCAGGTTTTATTCCTCGCTTACCGGTTTGTTTGCGATTATCGCTTTCTTGGTTTTTTTCCCGCTGCCTTATACGGTAATAACACCGGTGATAATGGAATTGCGTCCGTCTCATTCGCAGCAGGTTTATGTTCCAAACATTCAGGGCGGTTGCCGCTTGAAGGAAATCAATGTCGTGCCGGGACAATTTGTCAGCAAAGGCGAGATTCTTGCCCGAATGGAAAATTTCAAACTGCGGTTTGAAATCGTTGATTATCGCGGCAAAATCAATGTGCTGGAAAGAGAAATCGAAATGATTAACCGACTGAAAAGCATCGACAGCATGGCGGCATTGGAATTAGGACCGAAACAAAAATCGCTGGACACGAACCGCAAAATCTTGTCGGAAAAAGAACGAAACTGGAACGATTTACTGCTAAAGGCACCGCTGGACGGTGTTGTGGTACCGCCGCAGTGGAAACCGCAGCGGAAGGAATTTGACGAACAACTTGCGACCTGGTGGGGGTCACCGCTCGAAAAAGAAAATCTTTACGCAACTTTTGAACCCGGCACGGTCTTTTGCAGTGTCGGCGCGCCGGAGTTTATGGAAGCAGTTCTTGTTGACAACCAGAACAAGCGGGATTTTCTGAACATCGGACAGCGGGTAGAACTCAAGTTGAATGAGTATCCCGACAGGGTCTTTGAAGGAGAGATAACGCAGATTGAAGAGCAGGCACTCGATACGGTTGATGCTCAACTTTCCACGCGGGGAGGCGGCGAAGTACCGACAACGACGCGGCAGGACGGATTGGAACAGCCGCAGAACGCCTCATATCGGGTGAGAATGCCGCTGGACAATCCTGACCTTTCTGTTAAACCGGGAATGACGGGAGCGGCGAAGGTTCATGTCGCCCCGCAAACATTGGGAATGAGAGGATGGCGGTTCTTCAACGAAACGTTCAACTTCAAGTTATAAAATCTGTTTCCGTATTGATTCGATAATCTTCGGAAAAACGGCTCCGATTTTGCCTTCAAACTTGTCTCCGTTTAATTTTTCTATCTGCTCGTTGAAACCCTTGTCCTTGCAACGGAACGCAAATCGGTCAAACGCTTCCAGCGCATACCACGCCGTATAAGGAGAATCCGAAGCAGCATGCTGAAGCAGTAAAACGGCGGCGCGGCGGACATCGCTTTCGGTGTCACCATAACGTCCAAGAATTTCAGCCGCAACAATCTGTACCGAAACATCGTTGTCATTAAACGCATCTTCGATTAGGCGTTTCCATCTCGCAAACAATGCGGCGGTTTTTTCCGTCGGCTGCGTTCCGTCTTCACCAGCCGTATCCGCTAAGCGAAGTAACATGCCGGTTATTGCCCAATAGCGTACTGCCGGTTCGGTGTCCAATGATAAAACTGATATGCCGGTCATTCCCCAAAACCGTCTTCCCGTTCCGTCTCCCGATATAGAACGCGCAATCGGAAAGTTCCTGTCAGTTGCCATTTCCGCCGCATCGAGTATTTTTTCCAGCGGATATTGTTTTTCATTGTGTCCAAATTCCCAGGGCGTTGAATCACCGAAACGGGCATGCAGCATATTTTCCGGCATAAAATGAACATCACGGATTTTCAATATGTTCTCCCGCAATGCCGTTTTTAACCGCTGTTTGATTTCGCTGTATTCCGGTTTGTCCGCAAGATTATTGATTTCATCTTTGTCGTTCCGCAAATCGTACAATTCTTCGATTGGTTTTAACTTCCAGAAGAAAGATTGTTCCGGCGGCAACTTCTTTGCATCGTAAAGTTCCCGCCACACCTGCGTTGAACGGGTTTGAAACATATAATCATTCCTTGAACCGTAAAAGATTTCGGGGTGATAATTCCGTACATAAACATAACGTCCATCGCTGACGGAACGGACTAAATCGGCGCGCTCATCCATTCTGCCGCGGAAGCCGAAAACATAATCCCGCTTATTGGCATACTTGCCCGCAAACGGTATTCCCTGCATTACGGCAGGCGGTTCAACTCCCGCAATAGACAATAAGGTCGGTGCTAAATCGACAAACGAAATCAACTGTCCGCTTGTTCCGTCCGCTTTGTATCCTTCCGGCGCAAGATGCTGATACTTCGGCGGAAAATACACAAGAAACGGAACGCCGAGACCGCAGTCGAGCGGAGTTCTTTTGTTTCGCGGCATTCCGCTGCCGTGGTCGCCGAAGAAGAAAACTATGGTATCTTCGGTCAATCCTGCTTCGTCAAGTTCCTTCAATTTTTCGCCGCACATTGCGTCCATTTCGGTAATGCGCTCGTGATACTGCGTCCAGTCGCGGCGTATTTCCGGTACATTGGGATGATATTTCGGCACCGGCGTTAAGTCGGGATTGCGTTTGAGTTTATGTTCATTGCGGATTTGCGATTCGTGGGTCACAACAAAATTGAATATCGCAAAGAACGGCTGTCCGTCTTTCCGATTTTTCCAATGAGCGTTTTTATTACTGACATCCCAGCAACTAATTTCACGGCGGTCGTCTTGGTTATAAGCGTTGTAGTCGGTTTTGTTATTATTAGTACAATAATATCCTGCTTGTCGAAGATAATGCGGATACATTTTGACTTCTTTTGGCAGCGGAACATAACTCCGCATTTGTTCTGCTCCCAAAGCAGCGGAATAACAGCCGGTAATGATAGTTGTCCGGGCGGGTGCGCAAACCGGATAGTTTGACCAAGCGTGCATGAACTTCATACCGCGCTGCGCCAGTTTGTCGAGATTCGGTGTTTGGGCTGTCGGAAAGTCGTAGCAGCCCAAGTGCCGACCGATGTCTTCGCAGGTGAGCCAAAGAATGTTCGGCTTTTTCCCGGTTGATGTCTCTGCCGGTGTTTCTTCGGCAAACAGTGGAGAATAGAATAACAAAGCGGAAAGAACGCAAAGAACTGATGGCAAGATGGTTTTCATAATCGGCATAGTGTCAAAATGATTGAAAAATAACGTAGTAAAAAATTTGGCATTTTTCCCGTGAAAGTCAAGAGGGATACATTGTTGGCATTGGATTTGGGTGCAAGTAAATAATTTCCGTCAGTGCTTCCAGTAACTTTCCCATTGGTCGGTATAAAGTATCGCACATACCGCCGACATCCGATTGGCATTCTCTATCCGCCAACACGCTCCCGTCTGCTTCAAACGCCGCCCCGCCAAACTCTTACACGCACCCTCTACCTGACCACTGCCAATACTCCGACCATCCTTCAAACGCAAAAAATAATTCATCCGCCCCTTGTGCTTCTTCAAATAATTTTCTAGCGGCTGACATAGATAATTGCATATTTTGAGTGAGATGATATGCTTTCTGGTATGCGAATTAAGGGTTCTCGGCTGTCGTCGGTCCAGTTAAAAAAGTTGCTTGAGTTTTTCATAGCCGGTGTGACTGCCAGAACGGCAGCCGAACTGACCGGCATTAACCGGAATTCCGCCAATCTTTTTTACAATAAGATGCGTCAAATCATCGTTCACTTCACGGAATTAGAATCGCCTTTTCTTAATGGAGAAGTCGAAGTAGATGAATCTTATTTCGGCGGAGTGCGCAAAGGGCTTCGCGGAAGAGGAGCGGCTGGCAAAGTTCCCGTCTTCGGCTGCTTGGAGCGCAAAGGGAAGATTTATACGCAGATTATCGTCGATGTCAAAGAAGATACGCTGATGCCGATTATATGCCGTAAAATAAGACCCGACAGTATTATTTACCCTGACAACTTTCGGTCTTATAATGCTCTCGATGTATCCGAGTTTAAGCATTTGCGTATCAATCATTCAAAGAAGTTTGCGGAGGAGAAAAATCACACATTAACGGCATTGAAAACTTTTGGAATCGAGCGAAAAGGCATCTGCGGAAGTTTAACGGTATCCCAAAAAACAAGTTTAATCTCTTCCTAAAAGAATGTGAGTTTCGCTTCAATTACGGCTCACCAAAACAACTCTTGATTATCCTGAAAAAATGGACTAAAACATACCAAAATTAAAATAATATAAAAATTATCTATGCCAGCCCTTTAACAATTTTCAGGATACTAACAATGTCAAAAGAACAAAATGTCTCCTTTATCATTCCGAGAATGATATACATGTCATCATTCTTTTTCGTTTTATTCTTATATCTGTCTGCGATAAAGGGTATAAATAACGCTCTTGCGCAAGACCAGCCAAAAGGCGGAGACCGTAAGGTTTTGAAAATTAAAGATGTGGATTTTGCGTTCCGCTGGTGTCCGCCGAATGAAAATCAAATGGGATTTTGGATGGGTGAGACAGAGGTAACGCAGGAACAGTGGCAAGCAGTGAATGGAAATAATCCGTCAAAATGGAAAGGGGCAAAGTTGCCGGTAGAAACGGTGAATTGGAATGATTGTCAGGATTTTTGTAAAAAATTAAATGAGATATTAACCCGCAATGGCAGCAGCAGTTTCAAATGCTCGATTCCAACTGAATCCCAATGGGGATATGCTTATCGGGCAAATAGTAAAACACGTTTTTATTTTGGTGATGATGAAGAACAGTTACGGTATTATGCTTGGTACGGCAGAAGCAGCGGCAAACAAACACATCAGGTTGGTCAGTTGAAGCCGAAAGCAAGGAAAACAGGACGTTAATTATGATATTGGAGAAACAAATAGCCGAAACGCTTAAGGAAAAAGGAATCGAAGAATCCGAAAAAGTCAAAGCGTTTATGTATGCAGCGTTCCTGCCGGAGTCAATGAAGTTTCATTACCCACAAACCGCTCGCTTGGAGGGTAAGATTTATCTTCACATAGCCGACCGAAAAACTTGGCAAGAGGCATATGACTGGTGTCGTGAGCGTAATGGTGACTTGGCTTCCGTTGGCAATTTGGCAGTTCACAGTTTCTTGTGTAAATATCTTCTCAATACTAAATCACAAGATGCGTGGCTTGGTGGTGCGAAGATTGGAGATAAATACTACTGGTCTGATGGAACACCGTGGAGTTTTACGTCTTGGCAAAAAGGCAGACCCTTTGGACATTTGCGAGGGACTCCACAAGACCGTGTAGCAATGAAATTTTTTATCAACGGTGATTGGCAGGACGACTCGAATGGTTTGCCAATGCAGTTCTTTGTCCAGTGGACGCTGTATTGAATTTCGATGGGCAATACGAGCGGGAAACAGTGTTTCCCGTTTTTGCGCCGATTGCGGCTCTGTATTGACACTCTTACCGCCTCTGCTTAAAACGACTGCCGTATGCAGAAAAAAAATCGCTTTCATCATTCCCACTCTCGACCAATGCGGAGCGGAAAAACAAATGACACTCCTCGCCGTTCATCTGCCCAAAGACGAGTTCGAGGTTCACGTCATCGCTTTGACACGCGGCGGTCCCTACGCAGAACAACTCAAAACGGCAAACATTCCGCTCACCGCCATCGGAAAACATTTTGAAGCCATGCGGAATAAACGGCATAGGAATTGGAGCGGCTGCTTCTGGTCCCGACGAAGTTGAGCATATTGGAGATAGTAAGAACCCATATATGTCTCCGTCTCACAGAGATGCAAATGGCGGATGGATTGCTAATCCTATCGAACTCATGTAATTATTGGCTCGTGTAGATGGTTTTTCAAATGTACCAGACATATTAAGGAATGATGCCATGAGAATAATGTTGACACCGTTAGCGCAAAACCCGAGGTATGCTCTTGGCTGGTTTGTGAACCAAAATAACGGCTGGTACCATGCGGGAAGCCGGTCGGGAGTTGCAACTTTGATGGGCAGAGTTTCAAACGGCTTTAATTATGTCGTTTCACTAGTGTCCCAACGTTAATCCCATAAAAATGTGGGTGTGGCGGCTTCTGGACAGTTTTTTGTCACTTGCGTTTGCTCAAGTATTGAAATTATAGGCGTTTTTTCAAACGGCGTTACAC
>WRCR01000040.1 GCA_009783865.1 Planctomycetaceae bacterium
ATCGGGGAGTCAAACTAACGTCACGATAAATGAAATCGTACTCGACTAAAATACACCGAACGCCACTTATCGAACGGTGGAGCATCCTGATACAAACGCCAAAACTGACATAACACTTTCCGGCGAAAACCTCAACTGCCCGCAGATAGGATAACTTCGCCCTGTCGACCGTTTCGTAATACTTTTTAACTGCATCAATATAAGCGGGATTCTCCCAAACGTCGGCGGCAAGAATGGTTCCATAAAGAAAAACGGCAAGAAAGATAAAGTGTTTCATTGGAAATGCACCTCGAATTTCATCTCGTCCGGCACATTGCCAGACGGGTATTTTCAACTACCAGTGAATTGTATCAAGTTTTTTCATGCATTGCAATAGGCGTGAAAAAATAATCCGCCGCTTATAGCGGCTGGGTTTAACAAAAGAGGCGGGCGGCTTTAGCCCCCGCTATGATTTACCGTAAAATTCTATTTTTTCCAATTATTTTATTTTTTTTACTTGTTTTTTCAGTTCTGTAGGGCATATTAGCACAGTTTTTTCTGCCGCATAGCATTCTAGCGTGAGTCATGCAAACCGATTATTCGGATTTTGCCGCACTTCACGACAAAAACAGAATGGAAAGTCAGGAAAAATAAAAAAAATCGGAAAAATGCTGGATTTAGGTAATTATTCTTGTGTTTATTTCCGATAAAACATTTAACATGGCAACAGTTGCCAAAAAGTTTAGTTTCCCCGTTAAACCGAATCAGGAGAATTGTTATGAAACGTCAAATCCTAATGTCTGTGCTGGCCGCTATTGCTATTTTTGCGGTTACCACTAATGTCCAAGCGGGCATGTTCGGACGCTTGTCCTTGCTGCACCACTGCAACCCTTGCGCAGAGGCCCAATGTGCCCCCTGCACACCGGCTTGTGAACCCTGCGTTCCGGCTTGCGACCCGTGTGAACCGGTCTGCGACCCCTGTGACCCCTGCGGTTACAAAAAACCCTTTAGACCGTTTGCTGGTCTTTTCGCCAAATGGAAGGGTAAATTTGCAAAGCACGGTTGCAACCCCTGCGAACCGGCTTGTGACCCCTGTGTTCCGGCTTGCGACCCGTGTGAACCGGTCTGCGACCCCTGCGAACCGACTTGCTGCGATCCGTGCGGAAAACCCTTCCGTCCTTTCGGCGGATTTTTCGCCAACTTGAAGTACAAGTTCAAGTTCAAAAAGCATGGTT
Source organism: Planctomycetaceae bacterium (assembly GCA_009783865.1). Lineage (GTDB taxonomy): Bacteria > Planctomycetota > Planctomycetia > Pirellulales > Thermoguttaceae > WRKP01. The sequence goes on from WRCR01000040.1 coordinate 1,215, forward strand.
GCAATCCTTGCGAACCGGCCTGTGACCCGTGCGAACCGGCCTGCGACCCTTGCGGATGCTGCAAATAAAACAAAAAGTCAGGGGCGTTGCGTAAGTAACGCCATCCGATAAAAGCGGCGGACTTGCGTCCGCCGTTTTTTTTGTTTATAGAGACGGAGTACAGGTTAAACAGCCGCCGTCTTTTCCGCCGACGGGTCCCAATTCGATAAGCCGGTCGGCACACTTTATAACATCCGGCTGATGCTCTATTACGATAACCGTGTTTCCCTTGTCAACCAGTCCGAATAGGACATCTAGCAATTTCCTAACATCGGACGAATGCAGTCCCGAAGTCGGCTCATCGAGTACATACAGCGTCTTGCCGGTTTCCTGTTTCGATAACTCCGCCGCCAATTTCACCCGCTGTGATTCCCCGCCGGAAAGTGTTGCTGCCGATTGCCCCAAAGTCAAATAGCCGAGACCTATCCGCTGCAAATAATTCAAGGGACGGACTATCTTCGGAATGTTCTCAAAAAACACCGCCGCCTCATCGGCAGTCATCGCAAGCACATCGGCGATGTTTTTTTCTTTGAACTTGACGGCAAGCGTTTGCCGGTCGAAGCGTTTCCCATTGCAAGCCGGGCAAACGGTCAACAAGTCGTTTAGGAAAAACATTTCGACCCGCTGGATTCCGCTGCCCTTGCATGTTTCACAACTGCCGCCGCCTTTTTCCGCCGAAATGTTCAAGCCGAACCGCTGCGGTTTGTATCCCCGCAACCTTGCCTCTTTGCTTGCGGCGAATAATTCTTTGATGTTTTCGTAAAACCCGCAGTAAGTCGCCGGATTACTGCGCAGCGATTGTCCCGGCTGCGATTGGTCGGCAACGATTATCTTGTCGATGTTTTCCACGCCGAGTAATTCTTTGAATTGACAATGTTCCGGCAGTGCCGTTTTGTGCAAACGGTTTTTGATTGCTGGTACCAGCGTGTGATTCAGCAACGAACTCTTTCCGCTGCCGCTCACGCCGGTTATGCAAATGAACAAGCCAAGCGGAAAAGAAATATCAACGTTTTTGAGATTGTGCGTTGCCGCCCCAGTCAGACGGATTTCGTAGTTTTCAATGGGTTTCCGTTTTTTTACCGGAATAGGAATCAATTCCTCGCCGGTTAAAAACTTCAGCGTTATGGACTCTCCAGCAAGATGTTTCGTCAAGAATTGTGCCGGTGATTGCGGGGAAACCTCAATTTCGGCAACGACATTTCCGCCGAGGACACCGCCGCCGGGTCCGAGGTCAATGATGTGGTCAGCGTGCCGCATCAATTCCTCGTCGTGTTCAACAACGAGAACCGTGTTGCCGTTTTCTTTTAATTTTAGCAATGCTTCAAAAAGACGTTTGCTGTCGCTGGAGTGCAGTCCCATTGACGGTTCATCCAGAATGTAGCACACGCCGGTTTGGGCATTGCCGAGTGCATTCGCCAATCGGCAGCGGTGCAATTCTCCGCCACTCAAACTGTCCGTTGTTCTGTCCAGCGAAAGATAGCCCAAGCCGATGTCCTGCAAAAACCGCAGGCGGGGCAAAATCCGGCTGATAATTTTTTCGGCAATGATTTGTTTGTTGCCGGTGAATTCTGCTCCTTCGATGAACGGGATGGTTTCGGAAACCTGTAATTTGCAGACCTCGCTGATGCTTTTTCCTCCGATGGTCGTACTCTGCGCTGCCGGATTGAGTCGACTGCCGCTGCACTGCGGACAAGTGATGTGAGTCCCTTTCTCGGTTTCAACGGTTCCAGTTCCTTCGCATTTCGGACAAGCACCGTATGGACTGTTAAAGCTGAAGGTTCGCGGTTCAAGTTCCAGAATGTTCGTGCCGCACTTCAGGCAAGCATAAAGTGTGCTGAACGGCAAGTCAACCCAAACGCTGCTGTTGTCCTGTTTTTTCTCATAACTAACGATGACGCTTCCTTCGCTCAACTTCAAGCAATGCTGCAATGATTCGGCAAGGCGAGGTTTAACATCTTCCTTCATAACCAGCCGGTCGATGACCGCTTCGACTGTATGCGCTTTGTTTGCGTCCAATTCCGGCAGCGGTTCAATTTCGCAAATCTGTCCGTCAATTCTTGTACGGGTGAAACCGTTCTTGAGTATTCGTTGAAAGACCTCTCGGTGCTGTCCCCTTTGACCGCGAATGAGCGGCGCGAGAAGCATCAATCGAACACCATCGGGCAGCGTCATTATTTCTTCGAGGATTTGCTGTTCCGACTGCTGTTGAATCGGGCTGCCGCACTGCGGACAATGAATCAATCCCGCTCTGGCGTAAAGCAAACGAAGTTCATCGTAAATCTCGGTCAGTGTTCCGACGGTGCTGCGTCTGCTTCGGAAACCGCTGTGCTGGCTGACTGCAACGACCGGCTGTAGTCCTCGAATGACATCGACATCAATGCGTTCCAACTGCTGCAAGAGTTGTTTGCCGGAAATGGGCAGCGTTTCGATGTATTGCCGCTGTCCTTCCGCAAAAATGGTATCGAAGGCAAGCGAACTTTTCCCGCTGCCGCTCACGCCGGTAATGACCGTGATTTTATTGCGGGGAATTTTCAGCGAAATGTTTTTGAGGTGATGTACTCTCGCCCCTTGTATTTCGATGTGCTTGCCGTCTTGTTTCACGATTCCTCCATGCTTATTTCATGAACTTCAATGATTCCGCCCGCGCAGAGCGGTCTGTCATATCCGCAATGTAATCGGCGGCAGCCCGTTTAACTCCCTCGTTTTTCACAACGGCATTGTACCGCGCCGGCAATTCGTCAGCGTTTTTGATGTAATACTCGAATATGCTTTGAAGCCATTGCGAGACCTTACTGCGGAGTGACATCACCCTTGGATGCCGATATACATTCTTCATCAGAAACGTTTCCATCTCCGCTTTCTGCTGCGCAATATCCGTACTCGGCTTGATAAGAAACGGCACTTGCAGCGCGTCCCTTGCGGATTCAATACCGGCGTTGCGGATATTCTGCTGCGAAGTATAAATCAAATCGCTGACTTGTATATCAATCAAATCGTGAATGACTGCGCGGCGGAACTGGGAGTCCGTCAGATTCGTCCAGCGTTTTCGGATACGCTCGGCAGAGTATTTCCAAAGTGCCGTTTGAAAAAGTTTTTCCGTTTGCAGCAGACCGATTTCCATAGCGTCATCGGCATCATGGGTATCATAAGCAATGCTGTCCGCAGCATCCACCGCTTGAATTTCGAGGAGCGGCGTTTTGCTTTTCACAACTTTGAAACGCTGTCCGTCTAACAACTCCTGTGAAAGATTCAGACCGGCAAAGTCGGCATAGCGGCTTTCCAGTTTTTCGACTATGCGGAGTGCCTGCTCATTGTGATTGAATGCTTTTTCATTCGCCTTTTCCGAAAGGAGCGTGTTAAGAACGGTTTCGCCGGTATGACCGAAGGGCGGATGTCCGATGTCGTGCAGCAGTGCCGATGCTTCGACAAGGTCTTCGTTAAGATTCAACACTCTGGCAATAGTCCGTGCAATGCCGGAAACCTCAAAGGTATGCGTCATTCGGGTGCGATGATAATTTCCGAAGTCGGCGGTGAAGACCTGCATTTTTTCGCTCAATCGGCGGAAGGCGGCGCAGTGAATAATCCGGTCTCTGTCCCGCTGAAACGGCAGCCGGTAAGGGTGCGCCGGTTCAGGAAAACGCCGCCCTTCGGAGTCCTCATTCCGAAAGGCGATGCAACCGCACACCGAAGGTGCAGCGGCGGTATCATTCACGGTTTGACCTCCTTTAACTTCGCTAATGCCTCTGCTGCGGATTGTCGTTGAGTTTGCAATTCCGCTAGAGATTTGCGTTCACCTTCAACAACTTGCGCCGGTGCTTTATTTACAAAATCGCTGTTGAGTTTCGCTTCTTTGCTGCTGATGAAGCCGTCCAACTTGGCAATTTCCTTTTCCAATTTGGCGGTCTCGGCTTTTACGTCAATCAAATCAGACAGGTCAACGAACACGTCCATTCCGGTTAGCGGCACCACCGAAACGAGAGCCGGCGACTGCACCGCCGGTCCAAACGCAGTTGCCTTTGCTTTTGCCATCGAGAGGAAATACTGTTTCATTGGTTCGAGCAACTCTGCCGTTGCTTCATCGCAGCGTACCGAGAACGTGATTTCCGTCTTCGGCGGCACATTGCGGCTCGCTCTAACATCTCGCACCGCACGGAGCAACTCTTGGAATATGGCGAATTGCTTTTCAATAATGGGGCTTATCAATTCCTCGTGTGATTCTGGGAACCGTGCAATCGCAAGAGACGGTACGTTAGTATCATATCCATTCTGTTGCCAAAACTTGGTCTCCAAAAGCCGCTGATAAATATCCTCTGTAACAAACGGCATGACCGGGTGAAGCAAACGAATGAGCGATGTCAAAACGTGAACCAATACAAATTGAACCCGTTCTTTCGTTGTTTCATCGTTTAACCGATTCTTGCTGATTTCGATGTAAAACGAACAAAAATCGTCCCAAGCAAAATCATAAAGTTGCCGCATCGCATCAGCAAAACGATAATTTTCAATATCGTCAGTGACGTTTTTCGTTACTGTTGCAAGACGGGAAAGTATCCATTTGTCTTCGAGGAATTCTTTTGCGGGGGATAAAGCCTCTGCCTCTTTAGATTTCTCTTTAGTAAATGGTTCGAGATTCATCAGCACGAACCTTGCCGCATTCCAAAGTTTATTACAGAAATTCCGTGCAACTTCGAAGCGTTCACCGGTCATCGTGCCTTCCGGCAGCGACCGGTCTTCCGGCGATAACTGTTCAGAATAATCCCTCGCCCATTGCGTCAGGAAATACTTCTTGCACTGCGTACATTGTATTTTGACCGAAGTCCGGTTCTTTTTCGTTTGCTCGACAACCGCCCCGCAATGCGGACATTCAAAGTCCAGCGATAAACGGATGTCCTGATTTTCCGTAGTCAAATATGCTAACGCAAACCGCAGTGCATCGGCACCGAACTTGTTGATAATGCTAATCGGGTCAATGCCGTTGCCTTTCGACTTCGACATACCTTCGCCGTATTTGTCGAGAATCTTCGGATGAATATACACTTCGTTAAACGGCTTTTTACCGGTATTGAATTTACCGGCAAGCACCATGCGGGCAACCCACAGCGTGAGAATATCGCGGTTAGTGATGAGAACGCCGGTCGGATAATACCGCTGCAATTCCGGCGTATCATCGGGCCACCCCAGCGTGCTGTGAGGCCACAACGCACTGGAAAACCATGTGTCGAGAACGTCTTCCTCCTGCTTGATTTTGCAGCCGGGAATAGCGTCTTCGTTCAAATCCTCGGTTTGGGAACAAATCCTCCAAACGTTTTTTTCGGTGTCGAGTTGCCAAATAACATCGTCACGACCGGCAAATGCTTTCCGCAAAAACTCGTCACTCTCCACTCGCTTCTCGCCACTCGCCTCGCAATACCAAATCGGAATGCGGTGTCCCCACCAAAGTTGCCGACCAATGGGCCAATCGCGTTTTTCGGAGAGCCAATCAACGTAACCTTTGGTGTAGCGGTGCGGGATAATTTGGATTATATCGTCATTCCCGCGCAAGCGGGAACCTAGACAATCGACTTGTTCCTCTAGTTCCCCGCTTGCGCGGGGATGACGGGCTACCGCATCAATCGCCGCCTGCGCCAACTCGTCCATTTTCACAAACCACTGGTCATTCAAGAACGGTTCAATCGGCGTTTTGCTGCGGTCGCTGTGAGCGAGTTCGATTTCCCGCTCTTCGACTTTGACGAGCAATCCCGCTGCTTCCAAATCGGCAACGACTTTTGCCCGCGCCTGTTTCACGGTCAAGCCCTCGTAAGTACCCGCGTTGTCGTTGAGTGTACCGTCTTTGTTCAAAATGTTGACAAACGGCAAATCGTGCCGCAATCCGACTTCGTAGTCATTCGGGTCATGCGCCGGAGTGATTTTCACGCAGCCGGTTCCCTTCTCCGGCTTCGCCCATTCGTCGAGAACCAAGGGAATTTTTTTGTTCAGGAGCGGCAGGGTTACATGCCAACCCGTCTTCGCCAATTCGGCAAAAATTTTAAGCCAGTCAAGTGTTCCGTCCGTTTTGCGTTGTTCGATGGCATCGAGTTCCGCTTGAATTTCGGTTATTTCTTTTTCCGAAGCATTGGCAAGTTTCTGTTTGCAGTTTTCGATTGCTTTATCGAGAGCAGCTTCGGGGTCGGGATGAACGGCAACGGCAGTATCACCGAGCATTGTTTCGGGACGAGTTGTCGCCACAACAACGTATCCCGGGTCCAAATTGTTCTGCTGTTTGAAATCTGTAATCTCCTTCCTGTACTCTGCAATTAACTCTCTACCCTTTGCTGACAACTTTTCGCCCTCACACTCCTCTAACTTCTGCGCATAATTCTCCTGACACTCAGCCCATTCTTCTATGCAAATTTTATACTTGATATACCAAAAATTTCCCGCGACGGTTTCGTGAAACACTTCATCATCGCTGACTGCCGTTTGGAGATGTGTGTCCCAGTTGACAAGACGTTTGCCGCGGTATATCTTGCCTTCCTTAAACAGTTTGAAAAAGAAATGCCGCACTGCTTTAGCACACACTTCGTCCAGCGTGAACCTTGTCCGGCTCCAATCGCAGGAGCAGCCCATTGCTTTGAGTTGCTCGATAATGCGCTCCTGATATTTTTCCTTCCAATCCCAGATACGCTTCACGAGTGCTTCTCGCCCGATGTCATGCCGCGTGAGTTTTTCCTCTTCAAAGAGTTTGCGTTCCACAACGGCTTGCGTTGCAATACCGGCGTGGTCAACACCGGGTATCCAGAGCGTATCGAAACCCTGCATCCGTTTCATGCGGATAACGATGTCTTGCAGCGTGTTATTAAGAGCGTGTCCCAAATGCAAGGCACCGGTGACATTCGGCGGGGGAATAACGATGCAAAATGGGGAACCGGGGGGCGTAAGCCCCCCGCTCTTTGGTGTGAAAAGACCTTTTTCGTCCCAATATGCGCTCCATTTTTCTTGAGCGGCGGCGGGATTGTACTGTTTCGGAATTTCGTTTTCGGGTGTTTCTGACATTTTGATGTTTTCTGATGGTTAAACGCAAAGACCCTTACACCCCCGTTATTATCCCTTATAACGGTTTTTTTGCAAGGATAGAGCCGGTGAATGATAACGCGCCGTCTTCGATTTCCAATGTTTCGATGACAAGCGTGTCATTCTTGAACTTGAAATCCAGCGGAAATGACAAAGTCGGGTCGCCCGCCTCATTGCCGACAGTTACATCTGTTCCTTTTTGTTTCAGCGTGTCGTGCAGCAGCGTGACTATGTAATTTCTCGAAACCGGTATTGTTCCGATGTGTGCGTTTTTTATACGCAGCATGAGCCGATTGGGTTCCGGCATCTGAATGCTGAATGTAAAATGCAGAACGCCGCCGAAACCATCGCGCTCTATGAGAAAAGCAAGGTTGCACTTCTGCGGCGATATAGTTAAACGCGGTTCCTTAATCACAGCCGGTATGATGTTCGCCCCGGGTTTCACCGCCTCAACGGCAAAATAACCGTTGAGTTCATCCGCCGTGAACTTGCCGCCCCAACTCTTTTTTTCCTTTTTCACAACGCTTTGAATTCCGTTGTGGACGCGGTTGATGCTTTTCAGCATATCATCGTTTCTCCGCTGTGAAGTCAGCAGCGGGGTAGATAATTCGTCTTTGTAAAACGCCGGTTTGCGCTGCGCCGAAAGATACAGCATGTACAAAATCAGCAAGAAGAGAAGCATAACAAGCAGAAAGAGATACGAAAACAGCCGCAGACGCTGCCGAAACCGCTGAAATCTTTCCGATAATTTGATTTTCCCGCTCATCCGTATTACTGCTGTTCTTTCTCCTTACTTCGTCATTTTCCAGTCCTCCGCTCCAAGCGTTGAACCGTCAGGAAGTTTGAACGGCTTGTCACCGAAGTTCACCGTTATAACAACGCCGTTGGAAAATACGCTCTGCTGAACCAGCCGGTCTTTGGAAAGAACACGGTGGTCGGTCATTTCGGCGTAAGCGGTCGCCCTTGCCGTTCCCGCAGCGGTTTTATAACTTTCGGCAAACTTCGCTTTGTTTTCGTTCCAGTTTTTCTTACTGAACATATACATCGGCGGCGTGCCGTAAAGCGCGTTGAACAAGTCCCGTTGCCGCCAAACCTTCGGCAGTTTATTGTTGTAATCGCCCCAGTACCATTGAGCGACAACGCAGTCGTGATAGACCAGTTCCCAAAGCGGAAGGCGATAAACCGGATTTACCTGAAACTCTGAGATTTGCAGCGGCACTTCCTCGACGACTTCCATCATATTGCGACCGGAGTCATGTACCCGATATGGTCCCAAACTCAACATGCCTTCATAGTAATCGCAGAAAGGCACCGACGCATCGTGACCGGTTTCACTGCCGCAAACCAAGCCGAAATCGCCGATAAGTTTCAGCAATTCCATCTTATATTTTCGGCTGTCGCTGCGGGTCATCGGATGGTCTGGGTGATAACATTCAAACCACGGTGCCGCAACGGTTGTATCAATAAACCGGCTGAGATACGGCTTCACTTTTAACTCTTCGCTGATACGCTTCTGAGCATACGGCAGTGCTTTTGAATCACAGATAACTGCGCAGGGAATCATCGGCAGCGATTTATCCTTCTGCGAAACATACCAGCCCTTGCGTGCAGTGCCGTCCGGGTCTGTCCAGTTAATATGGTGCGGAAATGCTTCGGTTGTCCAGTCCCCATGTACCCAAACCTTGTCGAAATTAGCGGGGTCCATTATGTCCTGATAAATATCGTATCGACTCGTCAGTACATTTTCGATTTTATTCATTTCGGCAAGTTGTTCAGCCGAACCGCCGCTGCTCCAAAGAATCCGCTCCATTCCGACCGATTTCATTTCCTTGACGAGTTCGACTTTGTCTCTTTCCCAGTACCAGATGTTTGCCGCGCCGAGCAGTTTGTCTATATTAGGATTCCGTTTGACCTTCTCCGTGAACGGTTTGAAAAGCCCGATTTTCTTGGCATATTCCCTATACCGTTTGCAAACGGCAACATGACCGCCTTTGTCGTGAAAAACATAGCGCAAAGAACGGGGATAGCGAAATTCTTTTCGGGACGGTTCCCAAAGAGCGTTGACTTGCAGCAATTTTTTCCCGTCAAGTTCTGCCGGTCTGATGTCAATCGAAGCATCGTCCGGCGTTTCGATAATTGCGGTCATACCTGCGCCGGTTTCGTCTTCAACTTGTCCCCAAAACGCCATGCAGATGCCGTGTCCGCCATAAGCAACAAGCCGACCGACACGAAGTCCTTCCGTCTTTTCAACGGGATAACTGATTCCTTCGTTCATCGGAATTATCAGACGGTCGCCGTTCTGCGAAACAAACGGTGCCGGATAAGGAACATAACCGTTTAATGCGCCGCTGCCGTCAACCTTCACGGTCAGTTCCGGCAGCGATTTTTCGAGTTGTATCGTAACATTATATTCAAAAAGTGTTTCGGTATTAACCATCGAAAATGAAGTTCCGCCGTCCGCAGCCGATTTCTTCGGCAGTGCGATGAACGATTTGTTATTCACGGACTGCGTCCAGGTTCTGCCGGTGCGCTTGTCTTTCACGGAAAAGGTTCCCGATGCCGGAAAAACCTGCACGTCCAAAAATTGATTGGAAAGAGCAATCGGTTTCGCATCCGAAGCGGTGATGTCGTATCGTCCCGCTTTTTTCAAAGTAAAACCGTCAATCAATACGGTGCCGGCACCGTATCCCATGATGCGCGGTTCGATGGTATCAATTTCAGGCGGCACAATAAATTTTGAAGTAATGTTTATCCAATTATCTCCGCCGGGACATTCTTTATTGCCATAAGCCCAACTGACGACATCGCCGTTTTTCCTGCGGGTGATAACGGCAATGCTTCCGGCACCGGCTTTGTCGGATTTCATAGCGGCGGCAATTTCGATTACATCGCCGGGCTGCACATTTATGCGGTTGCCTTCGCTAACCGCCCAGTCATCTTTTCCGGTATGTTCGATTTTAATAACGTTGTTTCGGTCTCCGTCTTGGACGGCAGACCGTTTAATCGCTTTGGCATCTCTTGCCCAAACTTTGCCGTTGGTCATTGACCAGTCCTGCGCTGATACGAAGGAACAACTGACAAGAAACAATAATGAAAAAAGAAAAAAATGTTTCATAGATAATCTCGGTAAAAGGGTTATAACTAGTTGATGATATTGGCATCACTTAGCGTCAGCAAAATGTTCTTTGAAGCGCAAATCCTGTGCTTTCATCAGAGCGTCTTCTGCATTTTCACGCAGACCGGCTTCGATGCAAAAGGAACTCAATATGGTGAAACCGAAGGCATCATTCGGTTCGAGTTCGCAATACTTTTCGGCATATTGAATTGCTTGAAGGATTTGTCCTTCTTTCTTGAGAATTGCGCCGAGAGCGTTGAAAGCAAGAGCGAATTCAGGATGCTGTTCGGTTAATTGAATTAGGCGTTCTTTTGCTTCACCGATTTCGCCGCTGCGGTGAAGTTCCATACAGGTATCGTATTCTTCAGAAGGTGCTGACATTGTTTTTGTTGAAGGAAGTGTTTCGGGGAATCGTTTCGATTGATTCATGATAACGGCAGCGAAGGAAAAAGCAATAGACGTAAAAACAAAATATGAGCGGTGTCTGAACTTATCCCGTATTCCATTTTCCGCTGGAATGTGATAAAATACAGCGTCATGATGAAAAAGAAAGCGCAAACTAAATGAAACCGCGTTTGAGAAGAACGTCCCGAAAGGGCTTATAACAATCGCCCGTAACATGAAACAGCACGGCGATACCGTAGAGTATATCGCCAATATGACCGGACTATCCGAAGAGGAAATCGAGCAGTTATAAAAAAACAACATGACAGCCGTCATACCCGAAAAACCAGCGAAAAGCCGACTCGATATCATCGAAGACGGTGACGCGCTCATCATCAATGCGCCGCCAAGGCGCAGTTTTATCGGCTGGTTTCTAACTGCGGGGTTTATCTTTTTCTTCGCTCTTTTTTGCACCTGTATCTATTTCGTTATCTTTCCCGATAAAGATATGGCCCGCATGAAAGCCGCCGGTATGGCAGCAGGGTTTTTATTCTTTTCCGCTTTTGAATTCTGGTGCGTCTGCAATCTGCCGTCTCCCAGTGGCACTTTTTGCTCTTGCCAAGTTTAGCGGGTGTGTTACCATGTCCGCCGGTTGTACTCCGCTGGTTGACACCTGCGGCTGCCAATTTCACTCGCAACTCACGCCTTGCAAATCCCGCACCTTTGCGCTACAATGCCGAACGTAAAGTTTCCCTAATGTTTTTATGCATATTCAGAAGGAGTATCCCGATGAGAATCAGTTTTCATACTGACGCTTTTAGTTCCGTTTGCTGGAACTTTGAAAAATGCCTGCAATGGGCAAAACGCAATAAGGTCCGCGCTATCGAATGCGGACTCGTCGATGGTGTCTCATGGATGCACGGACTCGGATACTATCCGCATCTTTCAACCGCAGACGACCCCGTTGCACTGCGAAAAACAATGGACGATTACGATGTCCATCTTTCGCAGATTGACGCTGCGTATCCGCTCTCCGGCAAAGACGGACCCTATTACGGTATTCCCTACGTTCTCAATGCAATGCGGTACGCTAAACTTTGCGGCTGTCCCCGTGTTTGCACTACCGACGGACTTCATAAGCCCGAAGGACTCGATGACAACGAAGCAATGGGCTTAATGAAACGTACCTATCAAACGCTTGTTGAAGTTGCGGAACGCTATGAAATCGATTTGACTATCGAGATTCACGGCTATTTTACCACGAACATCGAACGCCTCGCCGAGATGCTGAACTTCGTTGACAGTCCCCGTTTGTGCTTGAATCTTGACACAGGCAATTCGTTCATCGCCGGCGGCAATCCGATTGATTTTGCTAGCCGGTTTGCCAAGAAGGTTTCGCACGTTCACATCAAAGATGTGTCAAAGGCGTTGGCGGACTCATTGCGCGGCGGTGCTACCGGTATTGCGGTGAGCGAGTCGGCTGTCGGCGACGGAGTCAATGCCGACAATATCCGAAAGACGCTGGAAATCCTGCGGGACAACGGATATGACGGTCCCTTGAGTATTGAATGTGCAGGCGAAGGCGGACCGCTGATTGAAAAATCCCTCGATTGGCTTCGCAAAACGCTGAAGGAATTGAACATTTCGGAAAATTAATTAGCGGTCACCACTTCAATTCGCTCCGAGGCGGTTTCGGATAACCGGTCTCAAGTTTTTGTAGTGCTTCCTTGTCCTTTGCAGTCCATTCCTTTGGCAGAACCACGGACAGCACCGCATATAAATCGCCGTTAGTTCCGTCGCTTTTCGGAACGCCGTATCCGCGAACCCGCAATTTTGTTCCGCTGCTCGAACCCATTGGAACCGACAAGGTTACAACGCCCTTCGGAGATGGAACGTCAATTTTGCAGCCGAAAACCGCTTCCTGTAATGATACCGGTACACTAACATACAAATTGTCTTCTTTGCGTGTGAAAAACGGATGTTCTTCGATATGAACGATTACCATTAGGTTGCCGGGTTTTCCGCCGTCGCGTCCCGGTTTGCCGAAGCCCGGTACACGAATTTTTTTACCTTCGGTAACACCCGCCGGTATTTTCAGCGAAACGGTCTCGGTCTTACCGGTTGGCTGGCGCACCGGAATTTCAATGTTTCCGCCTTGAATTGCGGTTATGAACGGAATAGCAGCATCGAAATCAACATCATTTCCTTTGACGGGCTGGCGGGGTACATCTCCGAAGCCGAAGTCCTCATATCCGCCGCTGTGCGGAGAACTTCTGCCGCTCATTCCGCCGCCGAACATTCTTAGTATGTCGTCGATATTTAATCCGCCGCCTGCTGACCCCCGAAACGGATTACCGCCGCCGAAGGACCATTGCCCTTGTCCGTGTCCGCCGCCGGAACCCATTTTGTCGGGCGAAACACCGAATTGGTCATAAATCTTGCGCTTTTCAGGATTGATCAGGACATCGTATGCTTCTTGTACCTGCTGAAATTTTTCTTTTGCTTCCTTTGGATTGTCCTTGTTCAGGTCGGGATGATGTTTGCGGGCTAATTTCCGATACGCTTTTTGTATTTCGTCTTGGGAAGCCGTTTTGGATACCTCCAGTATTTTGTAATAATCATCGTTCATTTTGTTGGTTTCTTTTGCTGCTGGTAAGAATTGATAAGTATCAATACCGTATTTTACCGTGTTGATGAATTTTTTCAATGGAGTTGCGGATAAAAAGCAAATGATAGCATCTCTGCGAATGTTGGCAAGGGCAAAAAGTGCCGCTGTCAGGAGACGGCAGTTTAGCGGACGGTTCAACGAACCGCTGCTCTTTTGCAAATTTTTGCCCCCTCTTGACTTTTCTGAAAAACTTTGCGAAAATGAAATCTCGTGTCGGAGCGGGGATTGTGAAGGGTTCTAATGTTTCGCCGACAATTCTACGCGGAAAATGCATATTTTGAAAGG
>WRCR01000041.1 GCA_009783865.1 Planctomycetaceae bacterium
GGTAAAACAACGTTAAAATAGGTAGTCACTATGTGCAAAATGATACAATTTACAGAAGTGTTTTGTTTTCAAGTAGTTACGTCAATAAAATTTTTTAATTTAGGGCTTGATGTTAGGTGGTTTTGTGGGTGCCGGGGCAACTTGCAATTGGACGCGGGATTAGGATTGCCCCGCTGGTTTTTTCCCGGCTATACGGTACAATAACTTCTGCTAATCCCCTTTTCAACCGGAGTTTTACAATGAAAAAAATTACCCTGTTCCTTTGTTTTTGTGTTGTTTCCGCATTTTGCCTTTCCGCTTCGGCGCAGGAAAAATACACGTTAAAAGTTCAATTTCCTGCCGGTAAATATCAGAATGTCATTGAATCCGATATGGATATGTCCATCGGAATGGCAGGACAAGCGGCAAAGATGCCGATGAAACAAAAGCAGACACAATACATGTCGCTCGATGTTTCACCGAAAGTAGAAAACGGCACGCAGAAAATTGTAATGGAAACGACCCGCATCGCTATGGAAACCAAGTCGGCTATGATGAACATGAAATATGACAGTGCTGACCCTGAATCCGCTGCAAGTCCGATGAAGGCAGCCGGTGCAATGGTCGGCATGAAATTGGTATTAACCTTCAAAGACGGTAAAGTTGCCAAGGTAGAAGGAATCGAAGAATTCTTCGAAAAACTCGCCAACAATCCCGATTATCCAAAACAGACCGCCGAGATGCTGAAAAAACAGTTCAGCAATCAAGCAATGACGAAAAACTTCGACGCACAGCATGAAGCAATGCCTTCCAAGCCAGTCGCAGTCGGCGAGGAATGGAAAACAGAAAGCACGACGGAAATTCCGATGCTAGGAAAAGTCAAAGCCGTTCTGAATAACACTTTGAAAGAAGTCAAAGAAGAAAATGGAAAGAAAATTGCTGTTATTATTTCTAAAGCCAGTATGAAATCAACAGAACCGAACGAAGTCGAAACCGGCGGCGGAAAAATGACTTTTACAAAAGTTGACATTGATACCGCGACAACAATCACGCTGGAACTTGAAACCGGTCTGGTACCATCAACCGTTGCAGACATCAAAATGGAAATGGAAATGAAACTCGAAGCGGCGGGACAAACGATGCAGCAGCAAATGACCGGCACAGGTACGACCACTTCGACATTAAAACCGGTGAAGTAGTTAAAGTAACACATCAAATAATAGCCGCTGCCGAAGGGCTGCGGCACAATACTCTTTTTTTATTGCATATCATGTTCGGAAAAATGTTTGAACTCGGCTCATTGATGAAACAAGCGCAGGAAATGAGCGGAAAATTACAGGAAATGAGCGGCAAACTCAAAGAACTGCGGGTTAGCGGTTCTTCGATGGGCGGCATGGTTACAGTCGAAATGAACGGGATGCAGGAAATGATTCACTGCAAAATTGACCCCGCTCTGATAGCGAAAGGCGATGCCGAACTCCTTGAAGAACTCATCGTATCGGCTGTAAATGAAGCCGTTAATGAATCGCGCCGGGTTTCTGCGGAAAGTATGTCTTCACTTTCCGAAGGAATGGACATGGGAGCCTTAGGACAAGCACTAAACGGTTTAATGCCGAAATAGCCCCGTATTAAAAGACACAGTTATGGTACCGATATTAAAGAACGAAGAGATTGCTCCGAACATTTTCGAGATGGTAGTCGAACATCCGCGTTTGGCGGCAAAGGCGCAGCCCGGTCATTTCGTTATTGCGATGGCTGAAGAGACCGGCGAACGGATTCCGCTCACGATTGCCGATTCCGACAGCAGTGCTGGCACTATCGGAATGGTTATAATGGCGTTGGGTACTTCAACTAGAAAACTCGTTGACCGCAAGGTTGGAGATAACCTGCACGCTCTTCTTGGACCACTCGGCAAGCCCAGCGAAATTGAGGACTTCGGCACCGTAATAATGGTCGCTGGCGGAGTCGGAACAGCACCGATTTATCCGATTGCGAAAGCATTGTTTAACTGCGGAAATAAAGTTATTTCAATTCAAGGGGCAAGAACCAAGGACTTGCTTTTCTGGACGGATAAACTGGCGGCAGTGAGCAGTCAGCATATCATCACTACCGATGACGGCAGCGCAGAACGCAAAGGACAAGTTACCGCGCCGCTCAAAGAAATACTCGAAGAAAAGAAGGACGAAGTCGGTTGTATCTATACCATCGGTCCTGCGGTGATGATGAAGTTCTGTGCGGAAACAATTCGTCCTTTCAAAGTAAAAACCTTTGCCAGTTTGAACAGTGTGATGATAGACGGAACCGGAATGTGCGGCGGCTGCCGCGTCCGGGTAGGAAACGAGACCAAATTTACCTGCGTGGACGGTCCAGAATTCAATGCGCTGGAGATTGATTGGGACATTCTTCTGTCCCGTCAAAAGATTTACCACGAAGAAGAAAAATGTTCACTTGACAGGTATCAGAATAATCTTTGATTTTTGCGGTTAAGAATTTCATAATAGAACTATGACGTACAAATTATCCATTATATGCTGCTTGCTGTTCATCGGCGGGCTTACTTCTGAAACCATTGCACAAAATACCGGTACAGCAAAGCCGGTCTGCCTGACAGCAAACGACTTGTCGATTGCAACCGGACAACCCTCGCTTGTAGTTATGTCGAGCGGTTCCACGCACATTCCGGTATGGTCTTTATCCGGCGGCACTGCCGGACAGTCCGTTGCCGGTATCGTTCCCAGCTTCTCCAGCGATTGCGGCGGCGTAAAAGTCGAAATAGTCCTTACAACAACTGACACGGAGACAAGTCCCGCGTTTGAAGATGTTTATCGAGTTCATTTGTCGCAGATGTTGGAGGATGCTTCTTTTACTTCCCGTTACGTTTTGGGAAATCCGGTGCGGACAGCACTTCCTGTTGCGCCGCTATTTTCGCGGACTATCGTTCTGGAATCCTACTATCCCGTGAAACCGGACGCACCGCTGTCAGTGCGTATTCAGCGTGAACCCGATGACCCTGTTGACACGTTCACTCGTCCAACCGGCTTGGCAATGGTCAAAATAACGCCTGTTGCTGCGCCTACGAAACCGCAAGTCGTGCAGGATGTTAGCGGCTATAATTCGTGGCCTGTGATTCAAGCCATCGGGGAGAAACTGGTCTGCGTGTATAGCCGGGGTAAAGCCCATACTGTCAATGAAGCCGCCCGCGCTGTCTATGCCCGTACTTCAACGGACAACGGAAAGAATTGGACACCGGAAACACTTGTCGTTAACACACCGGACAGCGGCGAAGTTACCATCGGAAAGGGACTGGACTCTACGGGAGCAATACTCCTTTGGGTGCGCCGAATCCGCGGGGCAGAATGGAAGGGATGGAATCATGACATTTACCATGACCTTTACCGCTCTGTTGACGGTGTAACATTCACTCGGATAGCAACGCCGAAACTTGACCCGGCACCTGTGCAGATAACAGACGTATTCGCTGTTCCGACGGTCGGACTTATGGCATTGTGGTTCGCCGGAAACTACAGCGATAAAGACGCAAATCACTCATGGGGTACGCTGACGAGCAGCGATGACGGCGCAACATGGAAACAGAACGTTATTGAATCCGAATTACCGAAAACGCAATGGCCTACCGAACCTTCGGCGGTTTATCTCGGAGACGGCAAAATTCTTGCTGTTGCCCGAATGGAATTGGGTGTCACTACTACGGCGCGCGCTCAATTCCAACTGGTGTCATCGGACTATGGTGCAACGTGGAAACGTTCTCAAACTAACATCGGCGATGTACTTGCTTCGACACCGAGTTTGATTTTCGATACCGAAACCGGCTTGTTGAGCAATTATTACTACCATCGCGGCAGAGGAGTTCTCAAGCGGCGGGTTGTTGAACCGGATGCAGTGTTCAATAATCCGCTCTGCTGGTCAGTTCCTGAAGCGGTTGCCGTTGGAAGCGATGTCACTTATGATGCCGGTAACGTGAACGCCGTTGCAGTCAAAGGGACGCATTACCTCGCTTTCTATTCCGGCAAGGCACCCAATACGTCGGTGTTGGTGTCGGCGGCTCCGGCACCGAAAAAGTGAAAGAGCAAAGAGGACTTTTTCGCCGGTTGCGGCTTCGCCGGTTGCGGCTCTGTTCTCACCGCTCATCATTCGCTGCTCAAAGCGGTTAATCCCGCTTCGGTTCTGGTTCGGGATAGCGCACACGCCCATGCATCGCGGCAATAATCGACTTTATAACGCAATTTTCCACTATTTTAAGTTCATGCAACGTCAAATGGCAGTTGTCCAACTGTCCGTCGTCCAACTTCTGCTTGATAATCAGACGTACTTTGTTCTCGATTTTTCCCGGCGTTGCATCAGGTCCCATACTGCGGCAGGCACTTTCACAAGAGTCGGCTATCATTAGAATCGCCGCCTCTTTCGTAGTCGGCTTCGGTCCAGGATAACGGAACGTACTTTCCTCAACGTTCTGGTTGTCTTTGTTTGCCGCTTTTGCCTTTCCGTAAAAGAATGACACCAGTGAAGTACCATGATGTTGTTCAATCAAATCAATTAGCGGTTTCGGAAGACGATGCTGTTTTGCCATCGCAACACCGTCCTTAACATGTGCAACAACTACAAGAGTACTCAACTGCGGTCCCAGCGTGTTGTGAATGTTTTCGATGCCCGCCTGATTTTCGCTGTAATACTCCGGCTTGATACTTTTTCCAATGTCGTGAAAATACGCCCCGACCCGCGTGAAAAGTCCTCTTGCCCCAATCGCTTCCGCCGCTGTTTCAGCAATGATTCCGACCTGCATCGAATGATTATAAGTCGCCGGTGCTACCCGAATCAGGTTTTGCAACAACGGATGTGAAATGTCAGCCAGCACCAGCAAACTCATATCGGACAGTATATTAAACGGTCCTTCAATAAATGGAAGAAGTCCCGTCAAAACAAAACCGGAAGCAAATGCCCAGATAAAATTGATAAACGCACTTCGTAATAAATTATCATCAATAGGATGTCCTGCGAAAACATAAACCGCCAACGTAATCAGAAAAGCAACAACACCGGCATTAAATCCCACGACAATCAATTTTCTCCGGCTGTGAAGCCGCCCAAGTTGAAGGGTTGCCGAGATTGTGACCACCGACAAGATTATTAAAAGGTTGATTCCGCCGCCGGTTCCCAGTGAAAGAATCAGGATTAAGGCAAAAGAGAAAACAATGGCAATTTCCCACGAATATGTGATGGAAACGGTTATCGTAAAAAGCAGGAGCGGCAGTATTTCCCATTCTGCGCTGGTTAAGGAGTGGTGCTGTACAAGCCGGGCAAACGCAACGGCAAGAATCATTCCTATCAGCATTGTAGAGAAAGCGGGTATGGTATGCGGTCGGCGGCGTTCACGTCTGCGGACAAAACCCCAGCATATTCCAAACAGAGACGCAATAATCACTGTTGCCGCTGCGAATCGGTGAATACGTTCCTTATCGGTGCGTCCCTCGACAAAAGCATCGTACTCTGCCTGAAGCATCGTCATTTCTGATTTGCCAAGCAGTGTTCCTGCCGAAATAATGGGTTTGCCTACCGTAAATTCGACATAGACATCTTGGACTTCGTCCGCCGCCTTTTGCTGAACAATAAGTGTGGCGTTGTCATCTTCCTGCAAAGTCGCTTCCACTTTCCGTCCCAGCCAGTTCGACAGCAACTGAACAAAGTCATCGTTCTGCATATCGCGGGGCAAATTCTTTTTGAAACTTTCCCGAAACTGCCCGTTTTTTATCATAACTTCATTCACGCGGAACGATACGGCACTATCCGGCGGGTCGCCCTTCCGATACACTAAAATATGGTCTTGACTTCCTTGTCTCGCGTCGTAAGTAAGTTTATCGAGTAAGCCGTGTACTTCAAAAGGGGTGAAGGACTTGCGAAGCCCCTCGCTAAACTGGTCCAGTGTTGCCGCATCCTTGAAATGAGCAACGAACTTGTCAAAAACGGCGGATTTATCAATCACCGGCGGCTCTTTTTCGTCCGTTTTTGGACGGGGGAGAAACTGGTCAAAATCCGCTCTGCTTTGGTCATCAAGACGGTCATACTTCCTGAAACGCACCATTGCTGCAACGGTATTCCACAAGGATTCCCGAAGTTGAACAAGCGGCAGCAAGTCGTTAACGAAGACATGCGGTGCTTCCATTCTTGCCCGCTCTTGGTCTCGTATTTTTTCATAACCGCTCACGACGAGAAATGGCGTGCGGCAAACGATAGTTCTTTCCGGCACATCGTTATACCGCCATTGCAGCGGCGGGTCATACGCCTGAATCAATAACGCAATGACAGCCGAGGTCAAAAATATCAGAAGGAACTCAACTCCCTGATTATGGGCTATAAATCCCTGATATATCATCGAAAACTTGCCGTCGCGGGAAGAATAACTAGCCTCGACACGTTCTTTCCGGTCGCGCCGCTGCGGAGAAGGCATAACCCGCGACTCGGACGAACCATTACCGTTCCGGTTATTCTGATTCAATGGGTTGGGAACTATTGAAGACATCTTTTACATGGGTTCAGCATCATTGCACTCCCGCATTGAGGAAATATCGCCGTATTTCGGCAACTCCGAAACTTCATACGCATTAACAATTTTCTGAACAAGACGATGACGGACAATATCTGACCTGTCCAGCCGGACAAATCCAATATCTTCTATATTTTCTAGGCGAATTAGAGCATCGGATAACCCGCTCTTTTTGTTCATCGGCAAGTCAATTTGAGTAATATCTCCGCAAACGGTTATCGTTGAACCGTCTCCCATTCGGGTTAGAAACATTTTCATTTGGGCAACGGTCGTATTTTGCGCTTCATCGAGGATAATCGAGGCACTGTTTAGTGTTCTGCCCCGCATATATGCAAGGGGTATTACTTCGATTCGGTCTTCTTCCATGTACCGTTTGAGAATATCGCGGTCAATCATGTCGGCAAGAGCGTCGAAGAGCGGTCTTAAATACGGGTTGATTTTCGCCTGTAAGTCGCCGGGTAAGAAACCGAGATTTTCGCCGGCTTCGACAGCGGGTCTCACTAAAACGATTTTTCGGACGGCTTCGCTGCGCAGGGCTTCGACTGCTTTGGCAACGGCAAGATAGGTTTTTCCTGTTCCGGCAGGTCCGATGCAAAAAACAACCTCTTTTTTGCGGAGTGTTTCGACATATCTTGCCTGACCGGCGGTTTTGGGACGCACTAACTTGCAACTGAAGACCTCCAGCGGCTGACAATCGGAGATATTCCGGTCTTGCAGGACTTCCGATATGGAACGCTGAATGTCCTCCGGCGCAAGTTCCTGATTTTTCAGGGCTAGTTGCTGGAGACGTTCCAACAGGCGGCTTCCGCGGCGGGTTGCATCGGAATTTCCCCGTAAAATGATTTGATTGTTGTCGACTATCACTTGTACGGAAAGGGCTTGACGAATTTTCCGAAGGTGGACATCGCTGTCGCCAAAAACCTTCCGCAATGCGCGGGAGTCGATAACTGCAAGTGTTGTTTCTGACATTTCGGACAGATGCAGGGTGACCGGTTTTGCCCGTGACAATGTCCGGTAGAACAAAACCGACACCAACATTATACCATACTTTGCAAAAAAAAGTACTGGCGGGGAAAGCGGGGGCTAAAGCACCCCGCCTCTTTTGAACGACTAGTTTCTTTTTAAACGAATTACAGAGTAGTGTTTTCGCCACTGCCGACTGTGCCGTAAGCACCCCAAACGCCGAAATCGCTAGGACCGCCTTCTTTCTCCTTGGCTGGTCCTGTCAAACCGGACGAAATACAGTTTATCGTGTCCGAAACGAACCTCACACTGCCGTCGACCAAGCCGCAGTTCACACCACCGCTGTGATTGCTCGTCGCTGCCACTAAACCCTCAGCACCAAATGAGTTGTTGGCAGCGTTAGCGTGCATCGCACAAGAAACACTATTAGGCGGAGAAATCGTATTAAACGTGTTTTTGAAAGTGCGGTTATCTATAAAGCGGTCACCGATGTTAATGCCGTAGTCGTTTGCCAACGCTTTCCTTGTTGAATCAAACAAAGTCGAAACGGCAAATGAACAGGTACCAACCGGGTCCGCTTTAACCGCTGCGGCTTGTCCAGAAAGGTGAGCAACACGTCCCTTGAGAGAACCCGCGGGAGCGACCGTTATGCTCTCCGAAAATGCTATCGTGTTGCTGGTACCGTCCTTTACGGAAGCCATCGTTTGATAGACAAACCTAGAGAACATCGGTCGTCTCATTCTTTCAGGCAGTGATGTCGGTGAGTTAGCACCATTTGATGTAGTGTAATCGGTTATAACGTCGCCGCGGCACATCACGTATGAGGTTTTCGTATCAACCAGCGTTGTGTCAGTACCGCCTGACAGCGCAATTGAGCGGGGATCCGAAGGGCAGCACAACCCTTCAATAACACCCCGCGCTGGACTGCTGTCGGCGTTAGGACCCGGTCCCATTGCGGAAGAAGTCCACGTGTCTGGCGGAGAGGTTATGTTCCACGACATACTGAAATTGTCGTATCGGGCTTGCTGTTCTATGAACGGCAGAATGGGAATCATTCCGCCGTAGCCGGGCGTGTTGTTGTAAGTGTATTTAACAGCAGAATCCGTCGTCGACTGGAATACCAGCCGGCAGGACTGTGAAGGAAATGCCTTCTTGATGTCATGGTAGTTGTGTAGTGCCAGCGAGACCTGTTTGATATTGTTCGAGCAGGACATTCGCCGTGCTGCTTCCCGCGCCGCCTGCACCGCCGGTAAAAGCAGAGCAATCAAAACGCCGATAATGGCGATGACCACGAGAAGTTCAACAAGCGTAAAACCGTGTTTGGTTGTTTTCATTTTTGGTTCTCCTAAAAGTTGACGGTATTGCGGGGGCTAAAGCCCCCGCCTCTTTAGAAATTCGATTTACTACAGGGATTTACTTTCTTTGCCGTTGATGGAACCGATTGCGCCCCAAACGCCGTAATCGCTTTCACCCGATTTTGAAGCACTAACCGGAGCGTTCTGATTGCCGCTGTCAACAGTATCCGAAACGAAGCGCACAGAGCCGTCAGCAAAACCTACTTGTACACCGCCGGAATGGTTGCTGTTTGCCGCAAGAAAACAGTGATTTCTTTCGTGTCCATCGGCACTGCTTCCGACAACATCCTGAACGCAACTCGGCGAATTCGGCGGCATAATCGTCATGAAGGTTTCATGCAAGGCACGTCCGTCCATTACTCTCGTACCGCGGTATTGCTTAATCAGTATCACCCCGCCTGAACCTTCTGGGGCATAAACCTTTTTATCATACGCATCGACGGTATCCGCACACGTTTTTGGCGTAGTGGTACCGGAAGTAATTGCCGCAATAGTCGCTATTGCACCGCGGATTGATCTGTTATTGGTGTTTTCCCGCGGAGCCGTAACGGTCTCGGAAAACACAACCGTATTGCTTGTTCCGTCAGAAATAGAACCCATTGTACGAATCGGTGAAGAGCCGGTTACGGTACTGAAAAAACCGCGACTGTCTCTCAGGTACGCTGCATTATCTCTGAACCATGGCTGGTCGCCGTAGGACTGCACATAGTTGCAGAACGCCTGCTGGTCACCAATGGGCTTTGCACCGTCTGATGGACAAGTCATGTACGGTATCCAACCCTGCGCACCGGGATGCCGCGTTGCGTGACTTGCTGCCGTTGTTCCGTCACACCAGGCACCGGGATGATATGTCTCCACATCGAAAGCACTCGGCGTGTTGCCGCAAATTTGGTCATACCGCGCCTGCTGTTCCACAAACGGCATCATTCGGAACATTGCCGAAAAGCCGGAGATGCCGCGAACTGCTCCGCCGGTCGTCTTCAAAACAAGCACGTTCTGCCCCGCCATGAACGACTTGTTAGTGTCGTGATAGTTGTGAAGCCCCAGCGAAAGTTGCTTGACATGATTCGCGCATTGCATTCGTCGTGCGGCTTCACGGGCGGCTTGCACCGCTGGCAAAAGCAATGCTATTAGAACTCCGATAATCGCTATAACGACGAGAAGCTCAACGAGGGTGAATGCTCTCTTAGCGTAGGATTTCAATCCTGCGCACTTCTTTATATTGTTTTGCATGAAAAAATTCTCCTTGTTGGTAAAACCGTTTAACGGCGGTTCGCTGAACCGCCCGCTAAACAAAAATATTCTATAACGTTGTGTTTTCGCCGCTGGCTACGGTGCCGTAGGCACCCCAAACGCCGAATTCACTTGGACCGGTCGTCTGTTCCTTCGGGGGAGCAGTCAAACCGCTGGAAATACAATTTATCGTATCAGAAACGAACCGCACACTGCCGTCAACCAAGCCGCAGTTCACACCGCCGCTATGATTGCTCGTCGCCGATACTAATGCTTCCGCGTTGAATGAAACGTTAGCACTAGCGGAACCCATCGCACAGGAAACACTGTTCGGCGGACTAATCGTTTGGAAGGTGTTAAAGAAAGCCCTATGGTCAAGAAGGCGCGCACCGAGGTTGACACCGTAGTCCTTTGCCAACGCTTTTCTTGTAGAATCGAACAAAGCCGAGACACTGAACGAACAGGTTCCAACCGGATTTGCCTTAACGGCTGCCTGTTGCGAAAGAAGTTCGGCTAAACGCCCCTTGAGAGACGTAGAAGCAGCGACTGTGATACCTTCCGACCACGCTATTGTGTTGCTGGTACCGTCTTCTACCGATGCCATTGATTGATAAACGAATCGGGAAAACATAGCGCGTTTCATTACCGGAGGCAGCGCAGTCGGCGAATTGGGACCGTTTGATGTAGTATAGTCGGTAATTACATCGCCGCGGCACATGATGTACGATGTCTTCGTATCTTCTGTCATCGTGCTGACTGCACGGTTATCCGAAGGACAGCACAAGCCCTCAATAGTACCACGCCCCGGACTGCTGTTGGCATCAGGTCCCGGTCCCATCCCGGAAGTAGTCCACGTGTTCGGCGGTGAAGCAATGTTCCATGACATACTAAAATTGTCATATCGGGCTTGCTGTTCCATGAACGGCAGAAGGGTAACCATTCCGTTGTAACCCGGCGTGTTGTTGTAAGTGTATTTAACCGAGGAATCTGCCGTTGACGAGAATATCAACCGGCAGGAGTGCGATGGAAAATAGCCCGTTACGTCATGATAGTTGTGCAGTGCCAGCGAAAGCTGCTTGACGTTATTCGAACATGACATGCGCCGTGCTGCTTCGCGGGCGGCTTGCACTGCGGGCAAGAGCAATGCGATGAGAACGCCGATGATGGCGATAACGACTAAAAGTTCTACGAGCGTGAATGCTCTCTTAGCGTCACTTACCGACGGGTTATCACCCGCCACTCGTATTATTTCGTTTCCCCCCCTCAAATTACCTAACCTATAGTTCACGTTTCCCATTTCAATCTCCTGAAAGTAAAATTTTCCCTAAACGAAATAACCCTTCCGAAAAGTGTTTTTCTTTTATGTTATTCCAGCGTTTATTTCATCATTTCCCAAAACATGGGGTATAATCGACGTATCTTCAACAATGTAAGTATATGATACATGATGTCGAAAGAAAAGTCAACGTAATTTTCCCGCAGAGGACATTTTTTTCAATGTTTTTTTCAGGAACAGAAAAATTTTCCGAAGAGTTTAACGAAAAAGGCGGAAACCTGTCTTCCTTGAAGCGGACTATCTCCGTCTTGCTTGCGGTGTTGTTATCCGCATCGCTCTTGTTTTTTGTCGGCTGTAATTCGTTTGGAGCAAGAAGAACGGCGCAACTTCCGCCGCAAACAATAACGCCGCTGCCCGTTGATGTTCCGGTCAGTGAACCGCTGGACCCAAGATATAATGCTTACAAACCGGTGTTGCCGCCGCAAAACAGCAGCCAAAACAGTTATAAAGGCGGTTATGCTGTTCCGACGGACAACATCATTGACAACATACTCGGCAAGGGCTCCGCTCCGGGTATTTCGGCGGATATTCCGGTCGTTACGACAGTTAAGCCGTTGCCCTTGCCGGAAAAAAAACCTGCTGAAGCGGCTGAAAAAATTGTTGTCGATAAAGTTGTCGATAAAGACAAAGAGCAAATCGAACAACTCAACAAACGGGTTGCCGCACTTGAAAAATCATTATCGGAAAAGGATAAGCAGTTGTCAGCACAGACGGTTCAACCTGCAGTGGCTCAACCTGCCGCTCCGGCGGCTCAGGTTTCGGCACAACCGGCACCGCCGCAAAAGACACCGGCTTCCGTATTTGAGAAAATCGAACAACCGCTGCCAAGTACCGCAAAACCAGACGCAGAAAAAAAGCAGGAACCCGAAAAACAGAATACTGAAGATAAAGTAAAATCGTAAAATAGCAAAATTACGATGCTCGAATCCATTATCCGTTTTTTGCAATACTTGAATGTAGAGCGGAATTATTCCGAATTGACGATCAAATCCTACCGAGAGGATTTAGAAGCGTTGAGCGAATATATGTTCGACTTATTCGGCGGAAGAATACCGGACGCAGCCGAAATCACAGCGGTACAACTTCGCGGCTATGCTGCTGCTATGCAGGAAGCGGGCTACGCAAAATCAACGGTTTCCCGGCGGCTCGCTTCGTTGCGCAGTTTTTTCCGGTTCGGCTTGCGGGACGGTTTTGTTTCCGAAAATCCGGCGCGGGCGATTCATAATCCGACCAATGTCCGCCGCAAATTGCCGTTCTTTCTATCAACAGAAGAAGTCGGAAAACTGCTGACTGCGCCGCCCGGCAATGACCCGTTTGGAATTCGCGACAGAGCGATTTTGGAAGTGATGTACTCTGCCGGTTTGCGCATAAGCGAATTAACCGGCATCAATTTCGGCGACCTTGATTTGCCGAGTGGTATTATCCGCATCAGAGGAAAAGGACGCAAAGAGCGGCTTGGTTTAATCGGTTCTTTTGCGAACAAGGCACTGCGGCATTGGTTTCCGTACCGCAAGGAATTACTTGAAGGCAGAATGGATTCGCTGGGGCGGGAATTGCCTGCCGCTAGACAAACGAAAGCGGGAGCGAAGAACGCAAAAACGGCACCGGCGGACTTGCCGATTTTTTTGAATAAATTCGGCGGACGCATAACTGTTCGGAGTGTTGCCCGAATGTTGGAGAAGTATTTGCAGGAGACAGGATTGGACAAGCGAACAACACCTCATACTTTGCGACATAGTTTTGCAACGCACTTGTTGAATGAGGGTGCGGACATCCGTAGCGTTCAGGAATTATTGGGACATGCTTCGCTTTCGACGACGCAGATTTACACTCACGTCGGCACGGCAATTTTGAAATCGGCGTATGACAAAGCGCACCCGCGGGCAAAGTGATGCATCTTACGAAGGAACTTGGACGCAGTGTCGGAGACGTATTATTCGTCGTGAACGCTATCGATTGTCAGCAGCGGGTCAAACGATTCAAGTTTCCCGCCAACGATGTGCGCCGCCTCGCGGCAGCCGCCGTCGCAGCGGAATGAATGTTCACAACTCAAACAACTCGGCGACAAAAACGACTTCTCGGTGAATCGTTTCCAATACGGATGTTCAACTATGCTGTCCAACTCCCGCCAATTCAGCAAACGATGTTCCGAATGATTGCAAACTCTCACATATCCCGAAGGGTCAATCACGAAAAATCCCACGGCGGCACTGCATCGAGTGCCGACTTTTAAGTGTTCGTACTTCGCCGGTTCAATAACGCAATGCGGCAGTTCCGTACCGACATGTCCGAAACGGTTGGCTGTGCGCAGCACTTCTTCTGCTGTGTCAAGAATTTCGGTTAATTGCTCTCGATTCAATTCGTAATCACGATGCTGCAACCCACGACCACCCGGCATGAAACGGTTGAGCAAAATCGAATCGGCACCGGCAAGCAGTGCTTCCGCCATCGTTTCAAAGAGTTCATAGAGATTGCGATTGGTGACGGTAATTCCTGCAACCGTTGCAATGCCTGCCTCGTGTGACTTATGCAGCCAGTCCAGTATATCCTGCGGATTCGTGTCGCTGCCGGTGTGTTCCTGAAACGTCTCCAAGCCGGGCAAACTTATGCTTAACTGTACCTTGTTTTCGGCACAGAATTGCAACACGTCGTCGGACATAGTCCGACCATTCGACAAGAGATGCGTGCTGACTCCCAAACTGACTGCATGCCGGATGATGTCGAAGAGACCTTCTTTCAACAGCGGTTCGCCGCCGGTGAATGCCATATCGCAGACATTTCGGGCATGCAGTTCGTCGATGACTGCTTTCCATTCATCGACACCGATTTCGTCTTCGATGGCAAACTTATCAGCGTACCACGGACAGGAGCAAAACAAACAGGCGTGATTGCAGCGGTAGGTCATTTCGAGTACCGCCGTGAGGGGAAGGGATGCGGCGGTACTCATTTTTTCTCCTGTTCTTTTTTCTCGGCAACCCCAAACAGTTCCCGCAACCGCTCAACCTTGTGCTTGAGGGCTTCTTCCCTTCCTTGCCCGGCAGGGTAACGGTCTTTTCCTTGAAGAAAAAGTGCCATAATTTCAAGCTCTGATGCTCCTCCAAGCA
>WRCR01000042.1 GCA_009783865.1 Planctomycetaceae bacterium
ATCTGCCGAAAAGAACGTCAAAATCGCCGGTATATGTAATTTGGTTGGTATCGTAGGCGGCGGTATTATCATTATCTTAATTGTTTTAGCAGCGGACGCTTCATTACGATCGGACTCTTCATTACGAGGCGGGGCTATCCCCGCCGGTAAGTGTTGACGACGAGCGGGAAACACAGTTTCCCGCTTTACCGAAAGACGTTTTTCATTTTCGTCTAGTGAACGTTTTTTCGTGGAAGCGGGAAACACAGTTTCCCGCTCGTGAATCGAACCTTTTATAATGTAATACGTTAATAACCCGCCCAACAATACCGCCGACAAAACAACCGCTGGTCATTGGTGTCATCTCTTTCATTCTTTTTGCAATCTAACGATTGCGATGACATCGAAAAGTTCGACGAGCGTGAATGCTCTCTTAGCGTCATTTACCTTCGATTTTTCTCATATCGGTGTCTCAAAATTCGCAAAGTGATTGGAATAAATAGTCAACTTTATGCATGGCAGCAGGGTTTTTGAGGAAGTCAAGGGAATAATAATGAAAACGGCGGTTCGTTGAACCGCCGCTAAACGGAACTTACTGTTAACCGCTCACAAATTCGGCTATGTTGTCGAAAGCACTTTTCAGTATTTCATTACTGGCAGCAAATGAAGCCCGGACATATCCTTCGCAACCGAAGGCGGAACCCATTACCGTTGCCGTCTGTTTTTGCTCCAGCAGCGATAAACAAAATTGTTCCGAGTTGTCAACCTGAACGCCGCCGAGTTTTTTGCCGAGATATTTCTTGACATTGAAAAAAGCGTAAAATGCTCCGCCCATTTCGGAACACGACAAACCGTCAATATCGGCAATCCGCTTCGCAACATAATCGCGCCGCTGCGTAAACGCTTTCAACATCTCGGCAACGCAATCCTGCGGTCCCGTCAATGCCGCTAGTGCTGCGTATTGACTTATACTGCACGGATTCGAGGTTTCCTGACTTTGCAACTCGCCCATCTTTTTCGCAAGATGCAGCGGGCTTATCGACCAGCCGATACGCCAGCCGGTCATTGAATACGTCTTACTCACCCCATTGATAACAACCGTCCGCTCTGTCAAATCGGGATTCAGCGTCGGAAAACTGATGAACTTATTGCCTTCATAAACAAGTTTATCGTAAATCTCGTCCGACAATACAGTCAAATCGTTTTTAATGACGATGTCTGCCAACTCTTTTAATTCCGCTTCGGTATAGACAGAACCGGTTGGATTTGACGGATTGCATAGCAGCAGCATTTTCGTTGTCGGCGTGATTGCCTTCTCGAATTGCGCCGCCGTCATCTTGAAATTATTTTGTTCTTCCGTTTGGACAATCACCGGAATCGCGCCGGAAAGTTTGACCAGTTCAGCGTATGAAACCCAATACGGTGCGGGTATGATAACCTCGTCACCGGCATTGAGCGTGGAGAAGAAAACGTTGTGCAAAGCGTGTTTTGCACCGTTGGTAACAACAACCTGCTGCGGACTGTAATCCAGACCGTATTCCTGTTTGTATTTTTCAACGACCGTTTTCTTCAATTCGGGAATTCCGCTTGCAATGGTGTATTTTGTTTTACCTTTTTTCATTGCTTCGATTGCTGCGTCGCATATGAACTGCGGCGTTGCGAAATCGGGTTCGCCTACGCTCAAATCATAGACGGTTTTACCCTGCGCTGTTATTTCTTTTGCCTTTGCCGACATCGCCAGCGTAGCGGACGGTTCTAAACCAAAAACGGAACTTGAAATCCCAATAGCCATAAAAGATGTTCTCCAAAAATAAAGATAAGTAAAGTTCTAACACAACAGAAGACGCTGACACCTTGTCAGCGTCCTCCAAAAAGACAGGCAACATAATAACATCAATCTACAAAACCTACAAGGTCTTGCGCTCTGCTGGGCTGCTGCAATTTTCTTAATGCCTTCGCTTCAATCTGACGGATACGTTCCCGGGTTACCTGAAAGATGTGACCGACTTCTTCCAGCGTATAGGTGTAACCGTCTCCGAGACCGTAGCGAAGTTTAATAATTTCCCGCTCGCGAAAACTTAAGGATTTTAATACCTTGTTAATTGTCAGCCGCAGCATATCGTTGGACGCGCCGTTGACCGGATTTTCCGCATCGCCATCCGGCAGCAAATCGCCGAAGTGCGAGTCCTCGCTGTTTCCGACGGGTCTGTCCAAACTAATCGGATAGCGGTTCAACGACTGAACCTTTCGGGTATCGTCAAGCGTCGTGTTAGCCGCATGTGCCGTTTCTTCAATCGTGGGTTCTCGTCCCAGTTCCTGCGAAAGTTTTCGAGAAACAGACCGCTGTTTCGTCATCTGTTCCACCATGTGAACCGGAATACGGATAGTCCGGCTTTGGTCGGCAACGGCACGGGTAATCGCCTGCCGAATCCACCAAGTCGCATAAGTACAGAACTTGAAGCCCCGGCGATATTCGAATTTATCAACAGCCCGCATCAAACCGGCGTTGCCTTCCTGAATCAAATCAAGAAAACTCAAGCCGCGATTGCGGTACTTTTTCGCAATGGAAACAACCAGCCGAAGGTTTCCTTCTGAAAGTCCCTGCTTCGCTTCGCGGTATTTAATGAACTGGTTATTGATATACTCTACGCGATTGCGCAAACTAGTCGGTGTTTCTTGCGTATGCTGTAGGATGTTCCGCAATTCATCAATCCACGGCTGCCGCTCATAATCCGGTCTTCCGCTTGCGCGGTGTTCCCGGATTTTAACTTTGAGTATATCAACCCGCCTGCTGAATTCTTCCAGCGTTGCAACCATTGTTTCAAACCGTTGCGTCCGCAAACCGAGTTCTTCAACAAGACGGACTGCTTTGCGCCGTCTGCGTCCGAGATGATGCCACGCGGTCATTCTTTCGCTGTGTTCCCGGGTTTTGTCAGTGGCAATCCGGTAATCATGCTGGTTGCGGAAAATTATCTTCTCAAGCGTGGTGATATTGACGGCAAGCCGCGACTGTATCTGCTGCTTAACCAGATTATCCGTTTCCGAAACTTGAATCGTGCGGTCAAACGGCAATTTTCCTCTGTGGACATGACGCAAAGTCCGTACCGCATGTTGCAGGACGTAATCACAGTCCAGTAACTTAGCGCGGAATTTTCGGCGGGTAATCTCAATCTGCTTCGCAAGTGCGATTTCCCGCGGTCGTGTCAAAAGCGGAATCTCACCCATCTGCTGCAAATACATACGAACGGGGTCGTCGGAAAAAACATCTCCAGATTCGAGTTTGAAAAGGTCTTCGTCAAAAACTTCTTGCTCGTCAAAACCTTCGTCCTCATCGTCAACGAGCAACTCGCCTGCCATTGCATCTTCATCAAGGGCTTTTTCCTCTAGGGACTGAATATCCTCTATATCTTCATCGAGGCGGAGAGTTTCGTCAAAATCGTCAATCATAGAACTGGTGTCGTACAAGTTGAACTCCTAAAATGTGGTGTTAAATGTGATAAATCGGCAAATTTACGCAGGGAACGAAACAAATTTCAAAAATTTGTCAAACTTCACCTCCTGCCGGAGTGAAACTAAAACCGGGACAACATTGTTATTACGCTAAAATGTTTCACTTGTTCTATAAAAACTCTGAAAAACTCCGCTTACCCTATTTTACCTTATAAAACCGTTTATTGAAAAATTTATCTCAATTTGGTAAAAAATTACAGTTACGGAAAGACGGGAGGGGCTGTTCCCAAGCGAGTACTGATACAAAGAAACACTCTACATACACATTTTAACAACTTTTCCGAAAATTTCAACCGGAAATTCCGCTTTTTTTTCAAAATTTGTTAAAAAAAGTTAAAGTTTTGCCCAAAAAGTCAACCAAAATCCTTTATTCAGCACCCAAATTCGGAAAAATTCCACCTGTCCATATGGTCGTATGTGGTTTTTTTGGCATTAATTGGGGGGGAGTTTTTCACACAAAGGCACAAGGAATCAATTTCTTGTTTCCCCTTCTTTGTGCCCTCCGTGCCTCCGTGTGAAATAACCCCTTAATGAAAATGCTCGTTGCCCAATTTGCCCAAATTTACCGCTATTTCGCAAACAAGTGAAAATTTATGCCGGTCTCTTGCAATTCCCCTTTTTTTTGTGAAAATAAAATCGTTTTGAATTTTCCCCCTTTTGTATCTTTTTGGAGTTAAAAAATGTCAGCGTTTTTTCCTGAAGTTAAATCCGTCCAGTTTGAAGGACCTCAATCATTAAATCCGCTTGCCTTCCGTTTCTACAATCCGGAAGAAAAAGTCGAAGGCAAAGCAATGCGCGACCACTTCCGTTTCAGTGCCGCCTTCTGGCATACTATGCGCGGCAGCGGCGCCGACCCCTTTGGTCCCGGCACTATGCTGCGCCCTTGGGAAGGAAAGGACACCGTCGCAAACGCACAAAAACGCGTAAAAGTGTTCTTCGAATTCCTCGAAAAAATGCAGTTGAAATTCTACTGCTTTCATGATCGCGATGTTGCGCCAGAAGGAAAAACATTGAGCGAATCAAACGCCAACTTTGACGAAGTTGTAAAAGTTTTCGCCGAAGAACAGAAGCGAACCGGCATTAAACTTCTCTGGGGAACCGCAAACCTTTTCAGCAATTCCCGTTATATGCACGGCGCAGCAACAAGTTGTAATGCCGATGCCTTTGCGTTTGCTGCTGCTCAAGTTAAGAAAGCACTCGATGTAACAAAATTACTCGGCGGCGACGGCTATACTTTCTGGGGCGGACGCGAAGGATACCAGTGTATCTGGAACACCGACATGAAACGGGAACTCGACCATCTTGCAAAGTTCATGCGCCTTGCCGTTGATTATGCGAAACAAATTGGTTTCAAAGGACAATTCTATTTCGAGCCGAAACCGAAAGAACCGACGAAACATCAATACGATTACGATACGGCGGCATGCATCAATTTCCTTCGTGCATACGGTTTGGAAAAACACGTCAAGATGAACATCGAGACCAATCACGCAACATTGGCGGGGCATAGTGTCGAACATGAAATCGAATATGCCGGTCATCAGGGATTCTTGGGTTCCGTTGATGCCAATGCCGGTGATGAACTTCTCGGCTGGGATACCGACCAATTTCCGACCAGCGTTTATATGACAACGAAGATGATGCTTTCGATTTTGAAATACGGTGGTCTCGGCAAAGGCGGTTTGAATTTCGATGCGAAAGTGCGCCGCGAAAGTTTTGAGCCGCTTGACTTGTTTTACGCTCACATCGGCGGAATGGACGCTTTCGCGCTCGGCTTGAAAATAGCGGCGGAAATCCGTGCTTCCGGCGAACTTGCGAAAATGGTGAGTGACCGGTATTCTTCGTGGGACAGCGGTATCGGTGCCGAAATTGAAGCGGGCAAGCACGACTTCAAATCGCTGGAAAAGTATATGCTCAAGAAAGGCGATGCCGAACCGAATCATTCGGGTCGGCAGGAACTGTTTGAAAATATCGTCAACCGGTATACGTTCAAATAATCAGAATAATATAGCGGGGACTAAAGTCCCCGCCTCTTTAACCCCGTTACACAATGTTCCGCTCATTTTTCGAACAAAATCCGATTGCAGTCCGTGAATTACGGCGGTTAAAACGGAAGTTTCGGCTGGCGGGCATTGCCATGTTATGTATTCTGGCGTTATTTTTGGCAACTTGTTTTGAGTTCATGTTCCCGTCAGAATCTCCCTTGAGCGGAATTTCCACAGTCGTTTCCCTGTTGTGTTTCGGTCTGGGAATTGTCGGAATTATTGGTGCCGCCTTTTGCAGACGGTATGATGTGGTCTATATCAAAATCCCGTATCTCGAATTTACCGCCGGACACGGATACACAATCCAACCGAAAGCCCCGAAGGGGCGCAACTAAACCGGAACGGTCGTGCCCCTTCGGGGCTTTTGTCATATACCAGCCGCCCTATCCGCCGGTTGAAACCGGCGGTTATAGATATGTTGCCCCTTCGGGGCATTTTTAAATTTCGCTTAAAATTTCCCAGAAATTTTTTACACACCCATGATTACGAAAAAATTTTTCGCATACTTGCAATTCTTTCGCCAACCCGATAAAATGATATCCGCTGGATTTGTCCTTCCGTTCAATAAATACTGTTTTTGAGAGTTTGATACGATGAAAAAATTGCCGATCTTTCTTCTTTCTGTTTCTTTAACACTGTGTTTTTGCCTGCTTAATGCGGCAGCACAAGAACCTAACAACACCCCTGCAACAGAAGCGGGACAACAAGGAACACCGCAGATGAAAATTACAAAATCCGAATTTGGTAAAACTGCCGACGGAATAACCGTTGACAAATATCTTCTCGACAACGGTAAAGGCATTACCGTTGAAGTCCTGACTTTGGGCGGTATCATTTTCTCCTTCAATGTACCGGATAAAAACGGACAAGTAACTAACGTCTCCGCCAATCTTGAAACCGTTGCCGATTACGAAAAGTACCGTCCGTTTTTCGGGGCATTGGTCGGACGCTACGGCAACCGCATTGCCAACGGGAAATTCACTCTTGACGGAAAAGAATACACTTTACCGACCAACAATGGAAAAAATTCACTGCACGGCGGTAAAAAAGGGTTCGATACGAAAGTATGGAACGCAAAGGAAATCAAAGGCGAAGACCACGTCGGGTTGGAATTGACCTGCGTTTCCGTTGACGGCGAAGAAGGATACCCCGGAACACTGAACGTAACAGTTAAATATATTCTCGACAAGAACAACCGCTGGATGATGGAGTACACCGCAACGACTGACAAGCCGACCGTTTTGAATTTGACGAATCACACTTACTGGAATCTAGCCGGTTTTCCGAAAGGCAAACCGTCAACGAATCACGAACATATTTTGCGGTTAAATGCTGACCGGTTTCTGCCGACTGATGATACGCTGATTCCAACCGGTGAATTGAAACAAGTTGCGGGAACCCCGCTGGATTTCCGCACGCCGCATAAAATCGGTGAAAGAATTGCCCAAGTCGAAGGTGCGCATTTTGCCGGCGGATATGACCACTGTTTCATCTTGAATCAGGAGAAGCCGGGGCAACCTGTTCTTTGCGCCGAAATAATCGAACCGAACAGCGGACGGACAATGATGGTACAGACCACCGAGCCCGGCGTTCAATTTTACAGCGGTAATTTCCTGAGCGGTTCAATGACCGCCTTCGGACATAAATACGAAAAACACGCATCAATATGTTTGGAGACGCAGCATTATCCGAACTCTCCGAATAACGCAACGTTTCCGAGTACCGTTTTGCGCCCCGGTGAAAAGTTCACCAGCGTGACGATTCACACTTTCGGTATTACGCAGTAATACTTTTATTGTCGTTTTTAATCCCCTATCACTTATTATTATAAGGAATATAACAATGGCGAAGAAAGTTAATGCTTTTCCAAAACTTCACAATGCGAGTTGGCCCGGTGTTGTCGGCAAAGGTCAGCCGGATAATCCAGTGATTGACCTCGATACGATGTTGAGATTGACGGCAGAAGCCGAAGTCAACGGCAGCAAGTTCGACGGATTTGACATCTTCTTGAGCACCCCGCATTGCAGTATCGATGCGGCGGAAGACGACGTGAAAAAACTTGCCGAAAAAGCACAACACTACAACTTGGAAGTCGGCTCGGTCGTTGCGCCGGTGTGGTTCGGCGGCAATGCAATGGGAACCGATGCGGAGCGAAAGACGTTTTTGGAACTCGTTGAAAAGGCGTGTAAAATCGCTCAAACCCTGCGGAAAATCGGTGTGCGTCCTTTCGGCTGTGTGCGGATTGATACTTCGGCAAGCGTTGAACAGTGGTCGAAAAATCCCGAAGAGAATCAAAAACTCATTGCGGATACCTTCACAAAAGCGTGCGATATTGCGGCAAAGTATGATGAAGTCCTTGCCTGCGAAGGCGAGATTTGCTGGGGTGGAATTCATAGTTGGAAACGTGCTTTGCAGATTTTCGAAATGGTGGACAGACCGCAAACCCTTGGCTTTCAAGCGGATATGTCGCATACGCTGCTGTATCTGCTCGGTTATAATGCGCTGGAAGACCGTCTTTTGCCGGAGGACTTCGATTGGAACGACAAGGCAGCATTCGATGCGGCGTACAAAAAGATGACCGACAGTTTGCGTCCGTGGACGGTTGACTTACACATTGCGCAAAATGACGGCACGGTACACGGCAGCGGTTCTCACGACAAGACGGGGCGGCATTGTTTGGCGAAAGACCCCAACGGAAAACTCGACATTACGCATTATGCCGGTTTCTGGCTGCGGGACGAAGACGGTTTGACGAAGCGGTTCAATCACATTTGCTGGGACGGCTGTATGTTCTCCAATGACACAATGTACAATCCGCAGACGTGGAACGATATTCTGGAAGCGATGCTTGATGTTCGAAGTGAACACGGGTGGACGACATAGGGAACCGTTATTCACAAAAGCCGAAATGGAGCGCAGCGTAATGACGAAAAAGAAACTAATACGAAATATATCGGATATGTTGAGTTTCCAAAAAAGATTTTGTCGTAAAGCATTTACGCTAGTTGAACTTCTAACTGTCATTGCAATCATCGGAATGCTTGTCGGTCTGCTTTTGCCTGCCGTTCAATCTGCAAGAACGGCAGCCAGACGAATGTCATGTTCTAACAACATGAAACAATGCGGACTTGCAATTCATAACTTTCACGACATACACGGTGCGCTGCCGCCGTCCAAGTTTTACTATCAGTATTACACGACAACAAGCACCGGAAATGATTCTTCCGCCAGTATCGGACATAATTTAATCACGTTTCTGCTGCCGTTCCTCGAAAAGAATTCGCTGTATGCAAATTATCATTTTGATAAAAACTGGCAGAACAGTGCTAATGCCGGTGCAACGCAGAACCGCATTGTCACGATTCTCTGTCCCGACGGTGACCAGACACGATTTTGCCGCTACGGACCGACACGCGGCAACACCGCCCACGATAAAATTGTAGAGTATTTCTGTTCCGACTACACCGGTTGCGATGAAATCAGCGGCACCGCTAAAAAGACATTTGAAAAAATGGGCATCAGCCGTTCCAGTTGGACCAGCATTTTGAAAGCGGCAAATCTCTACACGAAAGAAGATAAGATACCGTTCAATTCGCACTATATCACGATGAGCGGCATTCTTTCAATTAAGCGGAATGATTTTGCGGCGGTTGAAGACGGTTTGTCTAACACGATGATGCTCTTTGAATGCGTGAATCGTCCGTTCACTTTCGGTATTGGAAGAATACACACTGACCCTGAAGTTGCGCCGCGTGAACCAATCGGCGGAGCAAGATGGGCTGACGATGAATCGCAAATTTGGCTGCACGATTTGTGCAACGGAACGCAGATGTTCAACTGCAAGAACAACCAGGAAATTTACAGCCTGCACATCGGCGGTACAAACTTTTTATACGGTGACGGTTCGGTTCACTTCCATTCGGAAACGATTGCGCCGCCGGTGTTTGTTTCGTGTTTTACTGCTGCCGCGGGGGATTGACAATATAACTCATCGGTTTGACCGTCTTGCCGTCAATGAGGGCATCTGCATCGCCGTAATTCGAGATGATGCTTGTACCGTCCGAAAAAACGCTCTTGAAAATCTTGTCGGCAATTTCGGTATGCTCCTCCATTGTTTCATATTGAAGACGTTTTAGCGTTTCAAATTCATCGAAGCCCTTCTTAACATTCTGAACGGATTTAACAAGTTCTTCATCGGTTGCGCAGGTTAAGTCGTCATCACCCATCCAGTTATTTCCGCTGCTGCGGAACTTGGAATAAAAATAGAAAATGGGTCTTCCGCCGAATTCGACAAGTTTCAATTTAACGAGCGGACTCTTTATAGTATAATTTACTGCTGCTGTATAAGGAGTGTTAAGAATAATTCCGTTATAGACGAGATGCCAAAACGGAATGTGCCGGTCAAGCATCGGATTGACCGGCGTTTCGGGATTATAAAACGAAATGTACAAACCGTAGTCAAGATTTTCGATGCAGTAATCAAAACCGCCTTCCGATGCTAACCCGCCGAAGGTGTTCTGTGCTTCTTTGAAAATTTGTTTTGTCCAATGGGCGTATCCTTCTTTTGTCAGCGGATGTTCTTTTGAATAACAGGTTCTCGGTGCAACAGTTGAGAAAACATCTACGTAATGCAGTCCGCGAAAGCCGAGTTCCTTCAGTTTTTGATAATCGCTTTTGACGAAACGTTCATACATCTGCTTCGGACAGGTTTCGTACATATTTCCTCCGCCCCAAGTTGTGTACGTGTTTAGGTTTCCGTCTTTTTTCCGCAGGAGAAAATTTTCGTCCCAAAGTCCGCCGATGCTGGAAGCGTGATACGCATCGGAATTGTTAGTGTGACAGACAACCTGATAGCCGTTGTCCTGTGCGTGTTTTATTGCTTCACGAAGTTTTGCTTCGCCGCCGAGCCGTTCATCTACCGGAAAGATTTGCGGATAGCGTCCGTCGTGTCCGCCGATGTTCCAGCCGACAAGGCAGAATTGCGCTTTCGCTACGCCCTGCTTTTTGAATTCGTCAACGATTTGTTTAAATCGGTCGAAGGTTATTGCGGTGTGCATCGGCGGTTCATTCTCGGCAGTTTGCTCTTTCACGGGAGACGGCACTGGTTTCCAGCCGAGACGCACACGGACTTCCATTGCCTGCGCCGCATAACCCAAAACCGGGTTGTTCTTAACACGTTCTTTCAACGGAACGCATCTTCCGTTGTCTAATTGAAACTTGCGGTACTCCTTCGCAATGTCGGAATAAGTTGCGTCCTTGCCGAGTTGATGAAACTCCAGCGCAATATCGTCGTAGGGTTTATCGCCGTCAAGAATGAAACGCGGAAAAATCCTGTACACTCCGTCTCTTAAAATGACAAGATAATCGGCTTCGTATCTCATACCGGTCAGGATAACGCTTATTGTTCCCTGCGGTGTTTTGATTCCGAGGAGCGGCATCGGGCAATATTTATGCGAAAGGGTATAAGCACCGTTTGCGCGCTCCTTGAAAGTTCCGTATTGACCGTTGCTGAAGACATAGAAGCCGACATCGCCTGTCTTTGCTTCGGCGGCGGGGTGATGCACCTCGATGTGCTGCACACCTTCAGGAACGGTCTCTTTGGCAATTTTCAAATACTCGATGTTGTTTTTTTGTGTGAGTTCGGCGGTTTTTGTTTCTGTTTTGCCGTCAGTGTATTTGTACACTAGTTTAACTTCTGCGGCAGGAAGAACAGATGCCAACAAGAGACCAAAAACAGACAGGATAAGCAGGATAAGATAATACTTCATTGTTTTTCCTCGGTTTTCTTTATCGAAATTGCTTCAAAATGGCGCACAGGTTTCACGTTTCGCTGATTATAACAGGCGAATTTACTCCTTTCAATACCTTGATAATCTGAGAGTGTGTAAAATACCCTTTTTCGTCTTGCCGAAACAAACAATCGCAGGTAAAATTGCAGGATTAGAAATCCTACGCTAACCAAACTAACTTACATGAAACACGCAATATCTTCCATCATTATTTATCCGGTTCTTCTGTTTTGCTTTATAGCGGTCTTGAACGGCTGTAAGAAAAAAGATTCCGGCGGCTCGGCAATTCAAGTTCTCACCGGCAGCACCGAAGTTCACTCCGGCGGCGATACCGAAAATTCACAACGGCAGCAAGATGCTTTCGACCGTGAATTTGAAATGCTCAACTCGCTGGAAGAAACACTCTGCATAACGGACTCTCCGGGTGCCGAAAGATTGATTCAAGCGGCAGACCGGCTCAATAACTGGATTCGTGACCGCAAGCCGGAAGATGCGTGGAAACCCGACGAGCAATTCACTGCCCTTGAAAAGTCCGCCGCTCAAGCCGCCGAAACGGCACGAAAGATATTGACGATGCTGACTTTCTTTCAGGAATTTGAAATTGACGGCAGCAGCGTAAAATCAACTGATACCTTCGAGAAAGAACGCAAAGAATTGTCCGATATGCTTGCACAGTTCGAGGCGCAACTCAATCCATTGGCGGCAGATACCGGCGTTGCAGCGTTTGCGGCTTTCACGGATATTGTCGTTTCCATACAAAAACGGTTTCAAGGGCTTGCCGCTATTAAAAATCTCAACGCTGCCGGTATAAAAGCATTTGCGAAACAACTGGAACAGGAAACAGCACAGTTTCGCAATGCTGCCGAAACACTGGAACATTATGCTTCGGAATTGAGAACGGAAGAACTTTTCGTGCAGCCGTCAGATGTCGATTACCTGAAACAATGTACGTGGCTGCGGAACATCTCTAACTGGGCTTGCGGCGATAAACAGGAACCGCTGGAGCGCGTGAAAAACCTTTTCGATTGGACGGTTTGCAACATCGAAATCCGCAATCCGAACAATCCTTTTGGAACGCCGGTCGGACAAGAAGCGGAACCGCTCCCGATGCAATATCCTTGGCAAACGCTTGTCCTCGGTTTCGGCACCGTTTGGGACAGGGCGTGGGTTTTTACTGAATTGCTAAAACAACAGCGGATTGATTCGTGTTTGCTGTTAGTGGAAATATCGGCAGCACAAAGCGGTGAACAAGAATCTGCAAAGGACGTTAAACTTCAGTTCATTTGGGCAGTCGGCGTTTTTCTTGATAACGAGGTTTATCTTTTTTCGCCGGTTCACGGTTTGCCTTTTCCGGCAGCAGATTCTGCGGTGCTTGCCGCAGACGGTTCGCTGGACTTCAAGAACATCGCAACGCTTTCTGCGGTCATCAAAGACGAGAAACTATTGCGGCAGATGAATTTACATCAGTTGCGTTTATCGGAAGAACTAGTTGTACCGTTGACTGCGGAACACATTGCGAAGACAACTGCGTTGCTGCCGGCGCAGCCGGAAGCGGTATCTTCGAGAATGTGTTTAATGCAGGCGCAGTTGAGCGGCAGTCAAAACATGACGCTTTACACGAATCTGAAAGAGATGCGGCGGAAAATACCCGAATTTGAAGGAATAAAAACAGTCGAGTTATGGAAGTATCCGCTGCGGACGAAGTTTGAACAGATAGTATTATTCCGAAGGACGGCGGAATTGATGACTCCGTTTGGTATTCCGAATCCCAAGCGGAATGATTTTCCTCTTTGGACGGGACGGATTTTGTACTTCAAGGGCAACATCAGCGGACAAGAAGGCGCAATGACTCATTATCAGCATGCGCGGGTGCCTGACCGCGATATTATGGAATACCGGAGCAGGGCGGAGTTCCGTAATAATCCGCTGCAAGAAGGATTGTTCCGTCTCGTTACGATGTACGCAAGTTTTTGGCTGGGAACGGCGGCGTTTGAAACGCAATCAACGGTTGCGGCGAAGGATTTTCTGGAACGGCTTGATAAGGAACCGCATCGCAATGCGTGGAATGTGCCGACAAAATATCTGCTGGGAAGAATTGCGGAAAGAGAAAAGCGGTATGAGGACGCTTTCAAGTATTACGAAGGCACCGCCGGTTCGCTTTCAGCAGACGGCAATCAACTGCGGATTACGTTTTTGAAAGAAGCGATGGGAAAGTGATAGAGCCCCGTCTTTCCGGTATCAAACGATTTTGACGCGCCATTAGATGACTTCAAGGAGTACATGGAATGAAATTGCTTCTTGACACGCACACCGCTCTTTGGTGAGGTAACGACTTGCTCTTGCCAACTTTAGTGGGTGTGTTAGAATTTGTGCAGTTTGTCTATCACTGGCGGCTCGTAATTTCACTCGCAACTCACTACTCGCCACTAATTGTTAAAATGGGTAAGAAAGTGTTAAGTCAGGTAGTTCAGGTAAAACACAATCATTGGCAGG
The DNA here is from genome assembly GCA_009783865.1 of Planctomycetaceae bacterium. Classification (GTDB taxonomy): domain Bacteria; phylum Planctomycetota; class Planctomycetia; order Pirellulales; family Thermoguttaceae; genus WRKP01. The sequence continues at coordinate 13,817 of WRCR01000042.1, forward strand.
CATTTGCGTCTTGTTTTTAGGGGTTTGGCTTTGCAAAAATTTTTCGAGTCAGGGTTTGTTGTTAGGCGGTTGCGGAGGGTCGCCGGGAAATTTCAGCCGGACTGGGTTTCCCTTATTTTTCTGCGGAATAAATGTATAATCGGGATTGTTACTAATTGCTATTGCCCTGTCTTCATTTTAGAGTACAACTATGCAGCCGTTTTTACCGATGTCCCCCGAAGAAGTCCAACAGCGGAACTGGGACTCCGTTGACATCGTCTTCGTCACCGGCGACGCATACGTTGACCATCCGTCCTTCGCAAACGGATTACTAACCCGCCTGCTGGAAGCCGAAGGATACAAAGTTGCCGTTCTCGCTCAACCGGATTGGCATTCCGCCGAACCGTGGAGGCAGTTCGGCAAACCGAATTTAGCATACTGCATTTCCGCCGGCAATATGGATTCAATGGTGAATCATTACACCGCTAACCGGAAAATGCGGAACGAAGATGCCTATAGTCCAAACGGTACAATCGGATTGCGTCCCGACCGCGCAACACTTGCTTATTGTCAGCGGGCAAGAGAAGCGTATCCGGGCGAATGTGCAATCATTGCCGGCGGTATCGAATCGAGTTTGCGGCG
>WRCR01000043.1 GCA_009783865.1 Planctomycetaceae bacterium
AAACTAACGTCACGAGAAATGAAATCGTACTCGACTAAAATACACCGAACGCCACTTATCGAACGGTGGAGCATCCTGATACAAACGCCAAAACTGACATAACACTTTCCGGCGAAAACCTCATGTCCTCAAAAGTCGACGAAATAAACACCTGTAATCTCTTTGCCATAGCAAAAACACTCCTATATGGAATTTCAGTAAAAGTTCTTCCCGACACTGTGCCGGAAAGCAAGCCGAGAAACGGCAACAGAAACCACTCTAGAACGGGAGCGGCACGTGCATTAGAAACGGATATAATCACACCGACGAAAGTGGTGCATCACTTGCATGAAAGGCGCAATGCTGACTTTGTCCGCAGATGTATACGCGGCACTCCCTCTTCGGGAGTAACGCAACTTTATACATCACCGATAATTTTCTACTCCGGTTTCCCGGTCGTCATGCAGAAAACTGTCGTCCGCCGAAGCGGTTTCTAATGCTTGTTGTCGTACTCGAATTTTATCCCGTCCGGCAACACACCGGACGGATATTTTTAATTACACGCGAATTCTATCATGTTTTTTCGAGGAATGCAATGGGTGTGAAAAATTCGTCTCATTCGCCACTCGTCACTCAAAACAGTCGTACTGTCCCCTTGCCGAAATTGCATAATCGGGTAAAATTCAGTATATACAATCGGGATATTGTCTTTCCTTCCGTCAATTTTTAAAGTTTGGAAAAAATGGTTACACAGACAACTACTACAACTACAGCGGGATTTGACGTTAAACAAGCCCTCCTTTACGACGGTGTATTCGGCCCCAAGGAGACACAGCGGCTGGCACAAGTCGTGTCCCGCGACTTTTCGCAGTTTGAAATACTGCGGGATTCCGTACAAGAATTGCAGGATAAAGAAAAACGCGGCGAACTTTCCCCGGCGGCAAAAGTCCGGCTCGGTGTCGGACTGTATTTGACCGGTAATTACGCAGATGCAAAAGCAACTCTCAAAAGCAGCGACAACGGCGCATTGGCATTGTTTTATCTTGCGAGAACACTTTCCGCTATGGAACAATACGGCGATGCATTGAAAACGTATGACAGCGCAAAGAAAGCCGGCTATAACAGCGATGACTGCTCACTCGGCAAAGCAGAAGTATACCGCTGCATGAAAGAACCTGAAAAAGGACTCGCCGAACTCGATAAAATCTCCGGTGCCAGCGAACAAACAGCCGAATATCTCTATCAGCGCGGCACAACCGTTTCCGCTATAGGGAACAATCCCGATGAAGCACTGGCACTCTATCGGCGCGCAGAAGCGGCGGATAGAAATCATATCGGCGCGCTTTTCGGGCTTGCTCTGGAACGTGAACGTGGCGGCTTTGACGAAGAAGCACTTGAACTATACAAACGGGCTGCCGTTATTTACCCTGCGCATGTCGGTCTGTTATTCAATCTCGGACTTCTTTATGAAGACCTCGGACAATACGACCAAGCCGTTGTTTGTTATCAGCGGATACTCGACTCCTTTCCGAATAATGAAAGAGCAAAACTTTTCCTCAAAGACGCTAAAGCGTCCAATAATATGCATATCGATGAGGATGCTAAACGCAGAACCGACAAATTGGGGCATGTCTTGAACCAGCCGATTTCCGATTTCGAGTTGCCGGTCAGGGCAAGAAACTGCCTGAAATCAATGGACATCACAACGCTCGGAGATTTATGCAAACATACCGAGCATGATTTATTGGCAAGCAAGAACTTCGGAGAAAACAGTTTGATGGATATCAAGGAAATGCTTGCGCTCAAAGGACTTCGGCTTGGGCAGTTCGCCGAAGAGAAGCCGGTCGCCGAAGCCGTTGACATCAATTCACTGCCCGTAGAAGAACAAGAAAAACTTTTACAGTCGGTAGATGAATTGAATCTGACGGTTAGAGCGAAGAAGTGTTTGAACCGCAATAACATTCAAACCATCGGTGAACTTCTGCAAAAGACAGCAGACGAACTGTTGAAATGCAAAAACTTCGGTATTACGAGTTTGAACGAAATTCGCGATAAATTAAGGGAAAAATATAATCTCAAATTGCGTGGAGAATAACCGCAGTGAGTCCCCGCATAAGTCAGGCTGCAGCCGGTATTGTTCTGCTTCTCGTCTTCTACGGTTTCCTTGTTTTTCAGGGAATTCCGCAGAAATGGACGCAGGAAGCAAATCAAACGGTACAACATGATGCGGTGCAGCATGAACAGCAGCGGAAAAGCGAGACCGCTAACGGTTCTTTACCGCTTTGGACGGTGTTGCCGTTTGCGGCGATTTTACTGTCGATTGCAGTGTTGCCGCTGATTCATCGCACCGCCGAGTTCTGGGAAAGCAATGCTCATAAATTTTACATTGCTGCGGGATTGAGCGTTATCATTCTGCTGTATTACGGCTTGTTCTGCAATTTGCCTGTTGATTTGCATTTTCCGGCGCACCGAGTTGTTTTACCGGAGGAAGGCGGATTTGAACTTGCAAAAACGGTTTTCATTAACGCCGTTGTCAGCGAATTTGTGCCGTTCATTATTCTGCTGTTTTCGTTATTTACGATTTCCGGCGGTATCCGAATCAGCGGCAATCTGAAAGCGTCTCCGGCGGTCAATTCCATGATTTTTGCCATCGGAGCAGTGACGGCGAACATCATCGGTACAACCGGCGCAGCAATGCTGCTCGTCCGTCTGCTGTTGGAAACGAATCAGGAACGCAAATATAAAGTTCATACGATAATAATTTTCATTTTCGTTGTATGCAACTGCGGCGGCTGTTTAACTCCGCTCGGCGACCCGCCGTTGTTTCTCGGTTATCTTCGCGGCGTTGAATTCACGTGGACGCTTTTCAATCTTTGGGAAGCGTGGCTATTTGTCAACTTTGCTCTCATCGCCGTTTATTTTCTTTGGGATACGCTGTGGTATTACCGCAAAGAAAGTGCCGAAGACAAAGCGGAAGACGATAGAAATGTAACTTCCGTTTCCGTTCAGGGCTGGCAAATCAACGTACCGCTTTTGCTAGGTGTTGTTGCAGCGGTTGCATTTCTTGACCCCGGCAAAACGTTTCCCGGCACGGATTGGCATCCTTGGTTTTTCCTGCGTGAGGCGATGCAACTGCTGCTCTGTGCGCTGTCGCTGTTCCTGACTTCAAGGAAAATCCGTGAAGCAAACTCGTTTAACTTCATCGCAATCGGTGAAGTCGCAGCGTTGTTTTTCGGCATCTTTATCACGATGCAGGCACCGCTGCAAATCCTGAACGCCGAAGGAAAAAACCTCGTTGCATACATCGAAAAAAATACCGGTGTTCCGAAGCCGTATTTGTTTTTCTGGTCAACCGGTACATTGAGTTCGGTTCTCGATAATGCTCCGACTTATGTGGTATTCTTCGAGACGGCGAAAGCACTTTCACCGAATTCGGAAGAAGAACTGAAAGTATCGCCGGAATGGAAAGAAGAATACGAAAAAGGCAATATGGTAAAAGTCAACGGCGGCTTCATTGACAAGTTTTTGCTTATTGCGATTTCACTCGGAGCGGTCTTTATGGGGGCAATGACTTACATCGGCAATGGACCGAATTTTATGGTGAAGGCAATAGCAGAACAGAGCGGCGTGAAAATGCCGAGTTTTTTCGGTTATATGGTGTATAGTTTCCTGCTCTTGCTTCCGCTGCTCATTATAATGACATTGATTTTTATATGAACGGTAAAGTTGCGGGTATCGACTACGGGACTGTGCGAATTGGAGTTGCGGTGAGCGACTCTGACCGGATTCTCGCGTCGCCTTATGAGAACTATACCCGCAAGAGTTCGAAGAGCGATGACGATTATTTTCGCCGTCTGGTTAATGAAGAGCGAATAACGCAATTCGTGATTGGTTTGCCGCTGCATCTTAGCGGCGATTTAAGTCCGAAAGCGGAAGAGGTGCTCGAATTCGGACATAAACTTCAGGAGTTGACCGGCGTGAAAGTTGATTATTTTGATGAACGTTTTACATCGGTTGAAGCGGAACGGATTCTCATGCAAGCGGGCTTAACAGACAAGAAACGAAAACAGCGGCGGGATATGCTGGCGGCACAAATTCTGCTCTCGGCGTATCTCGAATCCGGCTGTCAAGGAATTGAAGAATATCGGGGATTAGACGATTTATAATGCGATGACAAACAACGTACTTCCAATTTTCGACACTCATGCTCATCTCAATTTACTGCTTGACGAAATCGGCGGTGCCCCGGAGAGTAAGAAGCAGAAACTGATTAAGCGTTTGGAAACCGGTAGATTTCCGAAGGATTTTGTTCTGCCGGAACTTAACGGGCGCAGTATCCAAATGACCGGCGTTGTTTTGCCCGGCACGAATGCTGCATCAAGTTGCCGCTGTATTGAACTTGCTGCGGAATCGCAGTTGTTTCACGCTGCCGTTGGAATTCATCCGAATGGTTTTGAACATCTTAACGATGCCGAATGGAAAGAAATCGAAACGCTGGCGGAACGTTCTGACGCTGCGGCAATCGGCGAAACCGGTCTTGATTTATATCATGATAAAACGCCGCTCTCTGTGCAAATCGAATATCTTGAGCGGCATTTTGCTCTTTCGGCAAAGACCGGCAAGGCAGTTATAGTTCATTGCCGCGATGCTTGGGAATCGATGCAGCCGCTTTTGGAAAAATGGGCGCAGCATCTTCCGAAGGTTGTGATTCATGCTTTCAGCGATTCGCCAGAATATGCGAAGTTTTGTGTTCAGAAGGGTTTTTATGTTAGTTTTGCCGGTTCGCTAACATATCGGAATGTAAAGTTTGCACCGCTTTGGGAATCGTGTAAGGTTGTTCCGCTTGAGCAACTTCTTGTTGAGACGGATTCGCCGTTTCTTGTTCCTCATCCGTTTCGCGGTCGACTGGAGTGTAATGAACCGACGCTGTCGGCGGCGGTGGTTTTTCGGCTGGCAGAACTGCGGTGTGAAGACGCTGAAGTCATATCTGAAAGAACTTCGCAGAACGCAAAGAGGTTGTTTGTCAGATAATACGATGCTGTCTTGAAATCCCGCTAGAATATGCTAGCATGTTGGCAGTGTCTTATTATCACAACCCCATAACACATATCGAAAAAATGAGAACATTCGCAGCAGCCGTTACAGCGGCATTAGTCATCTTGTTATTAAATCAGTCCGTATCGGCGCAGGAAACAAAAGTTGTCCGCTACAGTGAATACGGAGCAGTAGGAGACGGTAAAACCGATGACTTCGATGCCATCGTCACAGCACATGCCGCCGCTAATAAGGATAACTTGAAAGTATTTGCCGACAAAGGCGCAACCTACTATATCGGCGCGGCAAACAAGACCGCCGAGATACAAACCGACACCGATTGGGGCGATGCCAAGTTCATCATTGACGACTCAAAGGTTGATGTCGCCAACCGCAATCATAGCATTTTCAGGGTGTCGTCCAAACTTTCTGCCGCCCAGATAAAAACCGTTCAAACACTTAAGAGAAATCAGGAAAAACTCGATATAACGCTGCCGCAGGACGCGCTTATCACCGTGTTCGACAAGACAACGAAGCACTTTATCAGATACGGAGCAAACCAGAATAACGGCAGCGACAAGACCGATACCTTCATCGTAGATAAGAACGGTAAAGTCGATATGAAAAACCCGATTATTTGGGATTTCGACAGCATCTCGTCGATGACAGCATATCCGATTGACCCCGAAAAACTAACCGTCCGCGGCGGGTTTTTCACTACCATTGCCAATCAGGCAGAGTCGAAGTACACTTACTATTCCCGCGGTATTAGTATTACACGTTCCAACACAGTGATAGACGGTACACAACATGCAATTACCGGAGAACTCGACCACGGCGCACCCTACAACGGTTTTATATCTGTATCAACTTGTTTCAACGTGGTGGTACAAAACTGCACTTTGACGGGACACAAGGTATATCGCACCATCGGAAGTGCCGAGGTTCCGGTGTCAATGGGTTCTTACGACATCTCGGTCGGCAGAGCAATCAACATAACGTTTAAGAACTGCAAACAGTTCAACGACATTCACAACTCGGGACAATGGGGCATCTTCGGCTCGAACTTTTGTAAAAGTATCACCTTCGATACCGTAGAATTTTCCCGCTTTGATGCACACCAAGGTGTGACAAACGCAACCATTAAGAATTCGGTGCTGGGATACATGGGCATTAACCTCATCGGCAAAGGCACCTTCCTTATCGAGAACAGCAAAGTATGTGCCTCCAATTTTATCAATCTGCGCGGCGACTACGGCAGCACGTTTGAAGGCGATATTATTATCCGCAACTGTGAGTATCTTCCGCGCAACGGCGCAAAGTCCGATGCAGTAATACTTTCCGGCGGTAATTCGGGACAGCATAACTTCGGTTATACTTGTTATATGCCGCGAAAAATCACGATTGACGGTCTTATAATAAACGACAGCAATGTGCCGGATGGATACAAGGGACCGAAGATTTTCGCTGCTTTCAATAGTGCATACAAAGATGAATCGTTCAAAGAACAATATCCGTACGTTATTACCGAAGAGGTGGATATAAAAAATCTGACAATCAAAAGCGGTAAACCGCTGATTATCAGCAGCAATCCGTTTATGTTCCGAAACGTCAAGGTAACGCAAAAATAAAATCGGCAGACGCTTTATTATTTTACCGATTCAAAAACGACGTTGTCAATGCCGGTGCCGGAACCGGCATCAATCACACGGACAACATATTCGTGCAGCGATTTCTTGTCCGCTTGAACCAGCATCGTGAGCGGCTGACCGTTGCTTTGACGAACCCGTTCACGCAACTTGGAATACAATTCCTGCGGAGTTGCGGCTTCTTCGTCTTCCACGAAAATCTTGTTTTCGGCGGTTATCGAAACGTGAATCAAATTGCTGTCGGTATCGCCGGTGATAATCTGCATGCTTGCGCTGCTGTCGTCTTTTGCGGGCGGAGTATTCAACGCCTTCTGCAAACCGAAAGTAGCGGTTATCATAAAGAAAATCAGCAGAAGGAACACCGCATCAACCATCGGTGTCATATCCATGTCGGCATCGTACCGGTCACGCTTGCGGACTCCGCTGTTCGTTTTTTCATCGAAATAGTTCTCTTCATAACCCGGCATAGCATGAATTATATCGGCGGTAAAATAAATCGCAAGTTATCGTGTGCTTTCAATCCGTATCTTACATTTCGGCAGTGCTTCCAAAAACTGCTTGCCGTATGATTTACTGTGAATTCGCGGGTCGAGAACGACTACCAAGCCGGTGTCGGTCTTTGTTCGTATCAAACGCCCGAAACCCTGTTTGAATTTCAATACCGCCGAAGGAAGTTGATATTCATTAAAAGGATTGCCGCCGCGGTTTTTTATCGTTTCAATCTTCGCTTCAATCACCGGATGGTTCGGAACAAGAAACGGCAGTTTCGTGATAATCACGTTCCGCAGTGCGTCGCCGGGAACATCAACGCCTTGCCAAAAACTGTCCGTTCCGAAAAGCACGGCATTGGGTTCACTCTTGAATTGCCGCAGCATTTCGCTGCGCTGCATGTCAGCACCTTGTATCAAGAGCGGCATGTTCTCGGCGGCAAAATACGGCATTAAATCCGATGCCGTCCGCTTGAGAAGTTGGTAACTCGTGAACAGCACAAACGCACCGCCTTGCGTTTCCGCAATGTACCGCCGCAGCACCGACTCATAAAACGGACGAAGAATATGTTCCGGCGCGTCCGGTAGCGGAGCATCTTTTATCATCACAAGTGTTGCTTGTTTTTCAAAATCAAAGGGACTACCCAGCAGCACTGCCGGAATCGACGGCATACCGATTTGCGTCTTGAAGTATTGAAACGGTGCGGTTTTACTGACGGCAAGCGTTGCACTGGTCATCGCAACGCTGTGAATTTGTTTGAAAAGATTTTCCCGCAGAATGTTCCCGACATCAAGCGGCGAAGCACAAAGTTTAACGCGGGAAACACCGCGTGAAGTTGTAATGCGTTCAAGATAATAAACCGACTCGTCTTCCAAACTCTGCGTCAGCCATAAATCAATTTCGGTGCGCAGCGAAGCAATTTTATCACGCGCCGCCTGTAATTCCTGCCGCTCACTAGGGTCTTTAATTTCGTCAATCACATTGCGGAGTTTATCAATCAAAGTACGCAGCGACTCCGACAAGACCGCAGGTACAATATCGTTTTCGCGGACACGTCCGTTGCTGCCCGGTCGCTTGTTGAGATAATCACTCAACGAATTAAAAAACAACTCGGTTCGATAGCGGCACTCATCTACCGCCTGCATTGCCGGAAGAACCGCCTCGTATGGAAGCGAAGTCCGTTCCATCAGCAAACCTTTTTGCGACCGGTCGTTGTAAAGCCGATTCAAGTTGTAATCAACTTGCCATTGCGTCACTGAGATGCCGAGATGGTCAGCAGCAACTTGTTCAATCGTATGCGCTTCGTCAATGACCAGCGTCTTAAAGACGGGCAGAATACTTCCGCCTTGCATCCTGACGGCAAGGTCGCTGAAAAGCAAAGCGTGATTCACAATAAGCAGTTGAGCGTTGGCAATGCGGCGGCGCGCTTTGAAGTAAAAGCAGTCATTATTGAAAGAACATTTTTTGCCGAGACAGTTTCCTTGTTCGCAGCATACTTCATTCCACACATCGCGGTCAGGCGGCGGATTCAAATCCGATTTTGAACCGTCCGATGTATTTTTACTCCAGCGTTCCAGCCGGTTCAATTCTAACTGGACGTTGTCTTCAAACATCGCCTGATGCCGTTTCATAACCGCTGCAAAGCGGCGGAGACAGAGATAATTACTCCGTCCTTTCACTAAAACGGCAGTGAATTCCAGCGGCAGAACACTGCGCAGAAACGGAATATCTTTGTCGATAAGTTGTTCCTGCAAACTGATGGTATGCGTTGAAATAACGGCGCGCGGCGGCGCATCGTCATCGTTTTCGTCTTCATCGAAAACATCATTGGAAACCGGTCTTTCGTCTCTGCCGGCAGTTGCCAGTATCGCCGGTATAAGATAAGCGAAACTTTTGCCGACACCGGTGCCGGCTTCAACCGCCAAATGGGTTTTGGTACTGAACGCTTTGTGAACCGCATCGGACATATCGAGTTGTTCACGGCGGCACTCATAGCGTTCCAATCGGCGTGCGATTGCACCATTCTCACCAAGTATATCAGTTGGAGTAAGCATTAACTATTTATTAACTTAAGACCTGTGGCAATCCAAAACGGAAGCACAATAACGGACAAAAGCATACTACTGACAACGGTATCGAAAGCGGTTTGCGGATTACCGTTGTAATGCTTCGACAACACTATCGGAAGAATTGCAGCCCCCATTGCACCATATATTACCATAATCCGCTTGATTTCTAAAGTGCAGGGCAGAAACACCGCCGCCGTTATTACCAATGCCGACATAATCAAAAGGCGGACGATGCACGACCAAAACGCCGTCTTTGCCGATGTTTTAAGACGGCTTTTGATTTCCTCGAAATGTATCAGTTCGCTTATCGTGAAGCCCACCATTAAAAGCGAGACCGGTATCGCCGCTTGTCCGAGTTGATGAACTGCTGCAAGAAAAAATTCAATACCCGGCTTGCAATGAACGAAAAAAGACGATGGAAAAAATGAAGCGTTAATCAGCAAGTTAAGCGGCACGGTTAAAATAATCGCAAGGATAGGTCCATTAATTAGATGTTTCCACGATTTGCTGTCGATTTTACCCAGCATTGTAAAAATGACCAGCGTCCAAACGGAAATCTCTGCGCCGAGATACATCGGAAACAACACGCCCATTGTCCGGTTGTCATTTGGAAACAAAGCGGCGGCAAGCGGAATCGGAACATAGCCGTAATTTATAAGCGAAACGCAGGCGGCAAAGGTTCGCTTCTGTTTCGCAGTTGTCAAACCGGTTTTAGAAGACGGCAAACGGCTGACGGCAAATCCGATGAGCAGCGCGACAGCCGTCATCGCAAAACCGATGAGCGGCGGAAGCCAAAGATTTTGCACTTCCGCAAAAGCATCGGTCTTGATAATTTTGTCAAAGATGAGACAAGGAAACAGCAAGTCCATGACGAGACGAAAGACCGGCTTGTCAACTTCCGGTCCGATTCTGCCGGTGCGGCGCATCAGAATCGCAAAACCGATAACACAGAGAACAGAAAGTATTGCCGTCAAAGCAATGAAAAAAGTGTGTGCCATCGAGTAATTCCTGAACGCTGAACTTAACTCCGTTCACTTTCCATTTGAACGTTATGCTTCTTTCTTATGTTCGACTATAACCGAAGTCGAGATACCGCCCCGCGGCGTGAATGACGCAATCAATTTTATCCAGCGCGGCTCAAGCAACTGCACCATATCATCGAGAATTTTGTTCGTCACATTTTCATAGAAAATTCCTTCGTTGCGGAACTGCTGAAGATAAAACTTCAAACTTTTTAATTCCACGCAGCGTTTATCCGGTATGTATTGAAACGTAAGCGTTCCATAGTCGGGCTGCCCCGTTTTAGGACAAACCGAGGTGAATTCGGGACAAACAATTTCAATGACATAGTCCCGATTCGGATAGGTATTTTCAAAGGTATCTAGCATAGTATTTGTCGGCATATTTCAAAATATCGCGGCAACTATCGATTGAAAAGGAAATTCAACGGAGACGAATTCGGTGTCTTCACCGTTCTTGCATCAGGAAAACGAATACCGAGTTGTTCCAGCAACTTGATGTAGTCCGAAGTCAACGCCAGAACCTCATCTACGTAAAAATCCTTTTTGATTGTTTCGTCTTCTTCGGAGGAATCATCCGATTTATCCCGGTCCCGTATATCCGCATTGTAGCGTTCCTGTTCCTCGAAGTACTTTTTCTCGTTGACCGTTGAAGTTTTCTTCGCTTTTATTTCTTTGTAGTTCTCGATTTCCTTGCGGAGTTTTACGAAGTCCTCCTGTTTGTTAGTCCGCTCATCGGATAACTGCTGGATTTTGGCGGCAATTTCCGGTGTGACAAAAGCCGTTTTCTGCGAAGCAGGAAAATTCTTCGCTGCGGAAACCTTATTCAAGGTTAATGCATTGTCCAAATCCGCTTCGCAAATTTCTTCAAGAACATCGTAAATAGACGGCAATATGACATCCGCTTCAACACCGTCCCGCTGCGGCGAAGTACCGCTTGGATGATAAAAGCCCTGTATCGTAATTTTAATAACACCCAAGCCGATATTGCCGTAAAAGAGTCCTTCCGACAAGTCCTTCATCTGCTGCACGGTTCCCTTGCCGTGTGTTTTTGAATCGCCGACAATGAGTCCGCGTTTGTAATCCTTAATCGCGCCCGCGAAAATCTCACTGGCACTGGCACTGAACTTGTTCTCGACAACAACGAGCGGACCCGTCCATGCGCAGCCGGCATCGGGGTCATCACGCTGCTGCGGACGACTGCTGGTCTCGTCTTTGGTCTGAACAACATTGCCGGTCTCAATGAACAAACCAGTTAATGTAATCGCTTCGGTCAATGAACCGCCGCCGTTCATACGCAAGTCGAGTACAACTGCGTCAACATTCTGCTTCACAAATTCCTCAAGGAAATTCCTAATGTCGGAAGTAGAACTCTTTGGATTTGGATCGCCTTTGCGGAAAGCGTCCATATCGAGATAAAAGTCCGGCAAATCAATCCAGCCGATTTTATACGGCGAACCGTCCGGCTTTTTTCCGACTTCAAAAACCGCTTTCTTTGCCGCTTGTTCTTCAAGATTGACCTTATCGCGGACAATTTCGATTATCTTAACGGGACCGCCGTCAGCCGGAATTACTTCCAGACGGACAATAGTATCTTTCGGACCGCGAATCAACTTTACGACATCGGAAAGACGGGAGTCCACAACATCGACAATTTCGCCGTCTTTTCCTTGTCCGACTCCGCGGATTTTGTCATCCGTTTTCAGTGCATCGGATTTATGTGCCGGTCCGCCTTTTGTTAATTTCTTAATCACGGTATAACCATCTTCGGAAGTTAGTGTCGCCCCGATGCCATCCAATGCTTTCTTCATTTGAATCTCGAAATTTTCAAGCGTGGAAGGCGACATATAACTCGTATGCGGGTCTATCGCACCGGAAATTGACGAAAGATAGGTCTCCATCACTTCATCGTTTGCAGCACGCTTGATGTTGTCAAGAATCTCTCCTGCCGAAATATGCGTTTCCAGCAGCATTCGGCTCTTGAATGCAGCATACCGTTTCGACAGCCGTTCTATCGGGTCGCGGTCAGCATCCTTTGTTCTCTTCGGCGGTTCTTTTCCTTCTTTTGCCGCTTTTTCACGTTCTTTTTGTTTTTCGCGGGCATCAAATTTCAACCGCAAAATATCGTGTTTAATCCGCTTTCGCCAGCGGTCGTATGCTTCTTCCGTTGTTTTCGGATATTGCAGCAAATCCTTATCGGTGATAATTTCCTCATCAAGCGTAAAATCCTGCTGCGTTTTGAGTATCTCCTGAATCATTTTTTCCCGTTCTTTAATCCTGTCTAGAAACAGGTTGTAAATTTCAAATGCCGGTTTAACATTTTTCTGTTTCGCAAACTCGCAGAATTGTGTTTCGTAATTTTTCCGAAATTTATCGATGTCGGACTGATAAAAGTACATTTTCAGCGGGTCGAGTGCCTTCAGATACAGCCGAAATGCTTCCTTCGATGTATCTGCGTCTAATTTCTTTTGAGAAATATGCTGTTTTTCTAAAACATTGACGTAAAGCCAAGCGATACTTCCTTCGCGGATACTCGGAACAAGCGGCAGAAGAGCGGTATCGCCTGCTGATTGAGCGGAAGCGTTTGCCGGCGGCGAAAGCGGCTGACCGGAGGTCTCACGCTGACACGCAGTCAGGAAAAGAACCAGTGACAGTAAAAGGCAAATAAACGTCCTGTGAAAGGAACTCTGCTTCATTGAAAAAGTTTGCATCGAAATCTGCATCAAAAATTTTGTGGGTTACGGATTGATATGAGGGAAAAATTGAAAGTACAATTCCGCTATTTTACCGCAATTACCGTTTTTCGGCAAGGGCAAAAAGTGCTGCTTTGAAAACCGCAATTTTACCAGTAAATTCTCCCTTGCAGCAATTCTGCAAGCGGAACCAAACGCAGCAGCGGTGTCTCATTCGGTTTGACTTCGGTATTTGCTTTCGTTGCAGGTTTGCTTTCATGCTCCGCTTCAACCAGCGGACGCAGCTTTTGAAACAAAAACGGCTGCATTGACGGCGGCGATGTCCGCTGCTCCGACTGCACCGGACTTTTTTCCTCCAGTGCAGTTGCTGCTGGAATCGGTGTTGCTGAAAACGGAACAGCAGGAAACGGGTTTTCCGGCATCACCGTTTCCTTTTTCAATTTTGCCGGTGCGAGATTTTCCGCAAAGTCAAACATCGGCAATAGGTCATCATTACCCTTCGATACCGGCTTGGGACTTTCTTTGGGTTCGACTTTCACAATCTCTGCGGGTTTATCATTTGGCAGCGCAGGTGGTGAATCAGGCGCAAATTGATGCAGCGGTTTGAACTCCGCCGGCGTTATCTGAACTGGTTTCACCGGTTCCGGTTTCTTTGCCTGATTTGCTGTCTGTATAGAATATGCCGTTTGTACCGGCTTCTTCACCTCCGCATTTGTTTTGGCAGCAGCGGTGTCTTTCACCGAAGCATCCGAAATTACTTTTTCGTCCGTCAGCAAAATCGGCTGCGGATACGCCTGAACGTATTTCCCGGTGCCTTTGTCGAAATAAGGCGCAGCGGAATCGGGAAACGCCGGTAATTTGCTGTCTAACTTTGATTCGCCGTTTTTGATAGAATTTGCCGGCAGCAGCGATGTCCGATATGAAGACGTACCAGCCGCGTCGTTTCCTTCTTTCATTGAATCAGGTGTTTCAGCAGAAGGATGCGATGGATGCAGTTGAACGACTGCCGCAAAAACACCGATGCTGAAAAACACACCTGCTAAAAATAACTTTTTAGCAGTGGTCATCTTTTTCTCATCCGCACCGTTGCGATGTTGTGCTGTCTGAACCGATGCCATTGCACTACCCCGAAAAATAACCAGTGCCGGTCCTTCAGCGTCAACATAATCCTGTCTCGTTAATCGGACTGAACCTGCTTGAAGGTAAAAGAAAAACAACACCGTGTCAAAACCGATATATCCGGCTTCACCGTTGACGCTAAGCGAAGTGCAAAGTTGTTTTTGGAATGGTTTTAATCGTGAATTTCCGTCGCCCTAGCCGCATTTTATCCAACAAAACAACTTCAGTAGCCGCAAGCAAAAGCGGGAATCTAGACGTAAAAGGTTATACCTGTTCCTCTGGATTCCTACCTACGCAGAAATGTCGGTTCTCGAACCCAAGCAAAAGTCCGCCTACGCTTGCCCCGCTGCGCTACGGACGGACTTTTG
>WRCR01000044.1 GCA_009783865.1 Planctomycetaceae bacterium
GTGAAGTCGGTGATTTTATCAAGCCGGATGCTTGCCGCACCGCTGGAGATACCGGGAGTGGTATTCCCGCCGTATGATGAACCGGTGAGTGCGTGACCAATAGTATCGAGGTGGTTATTATGTCCTGCGGTGTTTATGTTGACGCGTCCGTCCATGTCGAGAACGTAATACGCAACAAGGGGTTTATATCCTCTAAAAGGCGGCAAGCCGATGTCGAGCCAGATACTGTCGGCGATGCCGTCTCCGTCGCAATCAACGTCCCAGGGACCGAACTGCAAGAAACTCTGCCATGCATTACCGTCCAGTTTTGCGGCGGGATTACTTCCGGTAAAGTCCGGATGGTCAATCGGCAGCGGACGCAACGTTGCTCTGCGGTAATAGTCATCGCTTAGCGTAGTCCCGTCATACAAAGCCGGTCGCAAAAACGAAGGTATTACACGTTTGACTTTGTTGCCATCGAGTTCATTGTAAGCGAGGAACATTGTGCGCCAGTCCGGTGCGGTGTAGTCGGGGTTCATTAATCTGCCTGCTGGAGCGTAGCCGCTTGCAACAAAGTTCGGATACTCGTTGTCCGGTCCTGCTCCTGAAAAAGCGGGCGTGTTGATGTAAGCGGTGTTGGCGGGCGGTTCCGGCGGTGTTTGTGTTCCGTTGATAAAATCGATGGACTTCTCTGCGTTCATATCGCCAAAGGGTGCGATGATGCCCTGTGAAAGGTCAATGATATGTGTCGATTTGGTATCGGTACCATTTGTGAAGGTAATAACTGAACCGACGTAATCCAGGTCGGTTCCGGGATACTCGTTGAAGATATCATCAGGGTCAATTTGTACAAAGCCGTCAGGCGTTTCAGAAGCATTTCCTATGGATATGGGTATAAGATTTCCAGACATTTCCGGATTTCCGTAGAGGTTTTCCATTATGCTGTGCGGACCTAGTACGCTCACGAGTTTATCGCCGATGAGGAGTTTTTCAATCGCCGTACCGAAATCTATCGATATTTCAGGACCGGAACTGCCGCCGCTGCCGCCCGTACCTTTACCGCCTAAAATATACTCACTAAAACTTATTGCCGATGTGCTCGCCGTTGACGCTATTACCATAAAGGTAATGGTAAGCATTGCGAACAATGTCATTAAGGCGAGAACGACCAGCAGTGTTACGCCTTTGTTATTTCTGTTTTTTGTTGTCATGTTGCACCTCGATTCTTATTTCTATGTTTTATGTTATGTTTTTTTCTGAACCATTGACTAAATGATTTTTATGACTATCTGCTAAAACGTCGCTTCAATAAAATCATACTAATCATTTAATCAATGTAATCAATGGTTCAGACATCTACTTAATATCCACTTGTATCGGTTTATGATATACCGTTCCTTCTATGAATAGTATCTCTAGGTCTCCGTAACTGGTATCATATCCTGTTCCCCGCAGCACCAGTGTCGGCGTTGTTGATTCGGTATTAAGTACATTTATGACTTCGTACCAAGCACCGTCTATTGATGGACTGCTTCCCCAAGTGAGCAGGACTTGTTTTACGGTTTTCATTTCAATGCCGGTCGGCATGCCGTTCAACGTTACCATCAGTCCGTTAAGCGTAGGTGTAACAGCAGAGGCATAGACCGAAATGACCTTTTCTCCGCCGCGGTTATAACAACCGATGATGTCAACGGCAGTACTAGAACCGGTTGTCCACTCTCCGGCAAGGATTCTCGGTTTGAACGTAAAAAACCACGTATATTTTCCGCTGCTTCTTTGCCGATTGTCTTGTCCTTCGAAGTCGGGACGTTTGCCTTCGGCATACGTGGTGTAATCCAAGTCGTCCTGTCCGGTCATCGTTTCCTTAAATCTTTTTTTGATGCCGAAAATGTCAAATTTTGCCGTCTCACTATCTGGCCCTGTGGTGCAACCGATACGATAAACGTGGGAACTCACAACAGGCAGTATCGAGTCATCCTTCACCATTCCTTCGTCCTTAAGTGGGTGTGGGTCAACCATCAGAAAGTAACCGGCGGGGTTGAGTACTTTATTGTCATCGTCATCATCGTAAGTAAAAATTGTGCCATAGCTATTGCCGGATTTCCAATAGAGCGGTTTCGCCAGTCCCATTGCTTGCACGTCTTCGATGGCACTGACGACAGCCCAAGCGGTATGTTCGGCTTTTCTCGCTTTAGCAATCTGATACGAACCGTAAGGAATAACGGCAAGTACGCCGAGCAGTCCGATGCTGATGACGAAGACCGCCGCCAGACATTCCATTAAGGTGATGCCTTTGTGGTGATGTGGTTGATGAAGTGCCATAGTTGTTCTCCATTTCCGTGTTCCGGGAACACGCGTTAAATTTTTATTCGCTAAGTCCCCAATGTTCTGCGGCAAATTTTTTGGGGGCATCGGCAGGTCCCATTGGTGTGACCCGCACTTGTCCGGTCATTGGATTCAGTGTTACCCAATAGTTCGTCATCACTTCGATGTTGTTTTTGCCGTCTTCCGCCAAAACAACGCCGTTGGTCTTTTGTCTGTCCCATTCGCCGACGCAGATGTAAATCAGTCCTCCATAAAACTGACCGCGTAAGCCGTCCTCCTTATGGACGTAATCGACATAGCCGTTAGGCGTGAAAAAAGGAGTGTAATCTTTGATAGGTTTCTCATCTGTACCGGTTTTTCCATGAGAGAATTCCAAGTCCACGACGGTTCCCCGCGGCAGGACAACCGGCGGTATTAAAACAGACCGCGGCGGCAAAATTAATCTGTATTCCGCTGCGTCTTTGTCAGGGTTATTTCCGTCCGGCAGCGTTATGTCTGCATATACCCCCTGAAGTTTCCTGCCGTCATTAGTATCAAGTTTATACGTCCGCCCTTGTCGTCCGAATTGAATTTCTTGACCTTTTAAATGTTGGTATTCCGGATCACTTGAATTAAGTTCGGTACTCCAAGCGTTGTTCGAAGTGTCGTATCTATACAAAGTTACGTATCCGTTCTGTACTCGTGCCCGCACGTCTTCGGGATTGTTACGCCGTTCTCCTTGTTTTACCAACCGCATTTGCAGCGAGATATTAGTTGTATTTCCGCTGCTGTCTTCATACGGCACGAATTTAATTCCGTAGGGAGTGTTATCTTCCATTGCTTTGAATCTGACCCGTTGAAGAGCGGCGGCAACAGTTTGAGCGGCAATCTTCGTCCGCTGTTGTTCGAGCATCGGTTTTAACATCGGTACGCTCACTGCCACCAGCAATACCATTATCGAAATTACTATTAGGAGTTCGATAAGGGTCAAACCGTCGTGTGAACCGCTGTGTAATACGGAACGGTAAAAAATGTGTTTATTATGTGTATCGCTCATCGGTCTCTCGTCTGCTCTGTTGTTAATAGGTTATTTAGTCCGCTGCGCAGGTTGTTCCTTTGTGTTGTTTTGAAGTTCTTTTCTTTTTTTACGTTCTTCTTCTCTTCGGCGGACAATAGAACGTTCCATCGACTTTCTCGTCAGTTCTCTTGCCTGTTCGTTTGTTAAAATTGCTCTCGGCATCTTATTAAAAACTATTATTCCACTTGTGATTCGTTATGTTGTCGTGGTGATTCAACACGCCGTCTCCGTCGTTATCTTTCGGCATTCCTGTCGGAAGATTAAACGGACTTAATGTATCAGGAGTTGTCGGCGTTATGTCAGGACAATACATATCCGCTTTACCGTCTGCGCCAGCGGAGATAATCAACGGATATAATATCCACGTCCGCTGGTAAATACCGTCTGGGTCAAATGGGTCAGCGTATTCACGAATTGCTGTTTGGTACGCTTCCGGCAAATTTGCATCCGCACCTCTCCACCAGCCATCGATATTATCCCAGTCGGCTTCTTTCAAATTTTCCGGCACAATCTGGTCTAGTGTCCCCCGCGACAATCGGACAATATCCGGTTGTATGGGAACAATCGCTCCAGTGTAACCCGGTGCAGCCCGCAGAAATGAAATCGGATTGCCCCAAGCGTCAAGAAATACATTGCAGCCGTTTTTATTGATGCCGATTTCCGAACCGTGAAAATTTTCCAACGCACCAGGATTTAAGTTAGCGATTATCAAAAACAGCAACTCCGCAGTACCGGAGTTAAATCTATCAAGGTCAGTTGGATTGAAAGTATTGATTCTATTAGCTTCGCTGATATAAAATTGACAAACCGGCGGCACAGAATTAATGTGGAATGGAGAACCGCTGAGTGTAATAGAAATCGGTTTTACATTTGCGATATTGGGAGGAACCGCATCGGACATTGCACACAACTCTTGCCAGTAAGACGGCATTTCCATACGCATAAGGTCATGTATCAAATGCAGTTTTAGTTGTGCTTTTTTAGATGCATTGGCAGGGTCATCAAGAGAATCGTCATAATTGGAGTAAGAAAGGATATTATCGAATTTATCCTGATATCCTTCGTAAATCTCCATGATGGCGGTGTTGAGTTTGCTGATAGTGCCGCGGGTCTTGGATTCTTTAGCAGCGGTGTAGGTTCCGTTCACAGCATATAGTGCAAGCGAAGCCAGAATCCCAATGATGACTATGACCACGAGCAGTTCGACAAGCGTGAAAGCGTCGCGTTTCGCTGACTGTTTTCTTGTATATTTTGTTTTCTGCATTGTTATACCTCATTATTTTCGTCTGATTTACGTTTGTCGTTTCCCGCTTCTAATCGTTCACGATAGCGGGAACAAATACTGTCTTTCCATTCTTCGTCATATTCCCGCAACGCCTCGTCTTGCGATTTTTCGAGCCGTTTGCCGATTTCATCCCATTCAGTATTACGCTGCGGCTTTCTTCCAATACACGGTTGTTCTGACTTATTCATTGATGTACTCCTTCAAAATCCGGATTATCGTTCCATTGAAATGAAACAATCTGTTTCGTTGACGAAAACAATGACGGACGAGTTACCGTAACATGGTGTTCTATGATATTCCATCCCCTTTTATAATATGCACCTGCCTCAAAATAATCCTGTGTCCAAAATGACTTACCTTCGACTATTTCGATACATTCAAACTTAATAACGAATATTGAGTCCATAACTTACTTATAAAATTGTATTTATCATATCACGTCTTGCCTTCCCCCCCTCTTACGGCAGTATACTCTGTATCGTCGCACCGTCGCTGAAATTCACTACGTTGTCCATATCGAACTGGGTTATGCCATTACCGGTAGTTAAAACTGGAGTATTGTCGGTATTATCGGTTGTGTCGGTTTTCACACCGCCGGGCACTGTCGATACACCGTTAGCCCCGCCGTCTCCCCAGCGTCCAAATTTTCCATCTATGCCGGGATGCACCAACTGATATGATTTAGGGTTATACCACTTGCCGCTTGACATCAGGTAAGGAACTGCAACACCGGGATAAAAATCAACTCCATTACCGACGGGAACGACAATATCATATGCAAGCGCGGAGGGAGTATTACTCCAAAGATTTTTCACGGCAGTATTACCGGGTACATACGGGGGAACTTTGTATGCGTCGGCATCTCGTCCGCCGGTATACGCCTTGAAATAAACAATCGGTCCTTTTTCAGCAAAAATCGCTGGAACAATTCCGCTGTTGGAGCCATCACTAATCGAAATCACTGCAAGATTTTTACCTTTGGTCAACTCCATTAACGGTGTTTCTAACAGCGATGAATTGCGTACTGACTCACTATTGGTTGAATCCCATTTTGCTGCATCGAGTGGACGCTCAGGGTCTGTAGAAAAACCAGCAAGCGTCGTAAAATTACTAACATCACTTGGGGTACTAGGCGTTTTCCAAGTATAGTCGTTTCCATCTTTCTCTATGTTATCAGGTAGTCCGCCCAGCCAAAACGGTAATGAACCAAGATATGTCATGTTGGCGGTATCCCATCCTGTGGCTCGTTCAATATACAAACGAAAGTTATCATATGGATCATTTGCATTCGCAAAGGCACCCCCGAAAGTCAAATCAATGCGCGGCCACCGTTTTTTAATGTGTCTTACGACAGCAGTTTGGTCCGACCAGTCCGGCGGATATTCACCGTACTTGTTTTTGTATTGTTCGAGGGCAAGTTCTACCTGTCCCATCACCATTTTGATGCGCGCTTGTTTAGCGGCATTTATGGCGGCATTGCCGGCGGCGGTTATTAATGCCGCCAGCATACCGATAATCGCAATGACGACGAGCAGTTCGACCAAAGTAAAAGCATTCTTTTTCATATTAGTTCTCCTGTTATTAGTAAGTATTATTTTCTTCCACTGAAGGCACGGAAAATCACGGAAAATTTTTAATTAAAACCTATCTAACCTTTCCGTGTCCTTCAGTGTTTTCCGTGGTAAAAAAATTACAAATGTTTTTCGCAATCTAACGATTGCGGCTCTGTATATCACTGCGCTGTCTCCGCCTCATCGTTTTCTTTCTTTTTTTCGCTTCTAATTGTTCCCGATAACGGGCGAGACCTTCTAAACGGAACTGTTCGGAAAACTGTTTAGAACCGCGCTCCATTGCCTCATCAAGGAATTTCATTCTTTCTTCTCTCGTTAAAACTATTTTGGGTAATTGCCGTAAAGCCGGTTTATTCGTTGTTGTATCTGTAGTCATAATCTTCCTTTCTAAAATCAGGATTATCGTTCCAAATGAAATACATTATCAACTTTGATGAAGCAAACTCAGTAAACTACCCGGCAGTGATGCGTCTTTCAACGACATACCATCCTCTTTCATAGTAAGCCATTGCTTCTACAAGCGAATCGGTAATAAACAATTCTCCGCTAACGTGGTCACTTATTTCGTACTCAATAAAATTCTGTGAATCCATCTGCCGTTATCATTGTCCTTGACAATTTCAATTTTTCAATGAAAATCTTCCGTGAATTTCAGTGTTTTCAGTGGTTAAAAATTTACGCCGACAACGTCGTTATCAATTTAATCAGCGGCATAAACAACGCTATAACGATGAACCCTACCATGCCGCCGAGAAACATAACCAACAGCGGTTCAATCAAACTCATCAAAGCATCAGTTGCTACCCGCACTGCTTCGTCGTAAGTATCCGCAACCTTGTACAACATCGTATCTAATTCGCCCGTCTCTTCACCGACATCGACCATATTGACGACCATGTCGTCCAAAATTCGTCCTCGCAACCGCAACAAATACACTAACGCACCGGCAACCGGTATGAAAAAGGTAAAATAAAATAATGCCCCCAAGTGAAACGGCGGAGTCGAATGCTGCTTCATCGGATTAGCAATCGTGTCGCCGTCACGAATCGCTTCGAGTATCTTCTGATACATCTTTTCGAAGACCGCATTGTTGCTCGTCTCTCTCGTAATATGCAGTGCTTCCAAAATCGGCACACCGGAAGTCACCAGCGTTCCCAGCGTTCTTGTCGTTCTGGCAACCGTCGTCTTTTCAACCAGCGTTCCAAAGACAGGCAGTTTCAACAGGAACAAATGCCAGCCGAAACGCCCAAACGCAAAACTCGTCGTCAATCGAACCATCAACCATATGGAGAACGGTATCAGCGGAAGCAGGAACCAATACTTGACAACATATTGGGAAATGGCGATGAGCAATATTGTCATAGCGGGCAGATCCGTGTCAAAGTCATCGAAAATTGCCTCGAACTTCGGCACAATAGCGTACATAATAAACGCCAAAATACCGGTAGCGAAAACCACCACGCAAATCGGGTAAGTCAACGCTGACTTAATTCGCTGCTTGAGCGATTCCGAACTTTCGAGAAAGTCGGCAAGACGCTGAAGAATTGTTTCGAGCGCGCCGCCCGCTTCGCCCGCTTTTATCATGTTGACATAAAGCCGGTTGAACGCTTTCGGCGATTTTGCCATTGCTTCGGACAAACTCGAACCGCTTTCAATTTCGTTGATGGTATCAATCAGCGAGTTGCGCAGCGCACCGGGCTTTGCCTGATTCATCAGGATATTGAGCGACCGCAGAATCGGCAGACCGGCATCCTGCAAAATCGAAAGTTGCCGCGTGAAAACTGTCAAGTTCTTCGACTTTACCTTCCCGAATAAGGAAAAGGTTTTTCCGCCGGCAGAACCTTTCTTGTCGGTTTTTCCCTTTCGCTCTTTATAGACGGCGATTTTCGTCACATGGAGACCCATGTGACGTATCGTTGCCTGTGCTTCCTCCTCGGTAGCGGCTTCGATAATGTCCTTGATTTCTTTCCCTTGCGGGTCAATTGCTTCAAACTTAAACTGCGGCATTTTAGTGGTTAATAGTTAAGAGTGAATAGTGAATAGTAAATATTTAATTTAGCCGGTACTCCGGCTGAAAAATTCCCAATAATGGAGTTAAGCAGGAGTACCGGCTAATTATTATTCAACCGCGGTTTCCCGCACTACTTCTTCAATCGTTGTTTGTCCTAATTGTATTTTAGCGAGACCTGCTTCACGCAAAGTAACCATTCCGTTTCTTGCCGCTGCCGCCCGCAAATCCGCTGCGGATACCCCGTGATTGATTAACTCACGGATTTCATCGTTCAACAGCATAAATTCGTGTATCGCAGTTCGTCCTTTGTATCCTGTGTTGTTGCAGGTAACACAGCCCCTGCCGCGAAAGAACATCTTGCCCGCCATTTCGGTCGGCGACAAATCCAATTCGTAAAGTTGTTCCGGCGTGGGCGCAAATTGTTCCCGACAGTCAGCGCAAATAGTACGGACAAGCCGCTGCGCCAAAATCGCCTCAACCGTTGCCGTTATCATAAAGGACGGAATACCCATATCCTTCAAACGTGTGACAGTACTCGGAGCATCGTTGGTATGAAGCGTACTGAAAACCAAGTGACCGGTAAGCGATGCCTGCACGGCAATTTCCGCCGTCTCCCGGTCGCGGATTTCTCCCACGAGTATAATGTCCGGGTCTTGCCGAAGTATTGAACGCAGACACTGAGCGAATGTATTGCCGATATCGGAATCAATCGGCATCTGTATAATGCCGTCAATATCATATTCAACGGGGTCTTCCGTTGTCATCAGTTTATCTTGAATCGAATTCAATTCGGACAAGGCGGCGTAAAGTGTTGTCGTTTTGCCAGAACCAGTCGGACCAGTTACGAGTACAATCCCGTTAGGTCGTTCGAGAATTTTTCGGAAGTCACGCAGCAGCATAGCGTCCATTCCAACGTTCTCAAGGTCGAGTGAAATAACCGATTTGTCGAGGATTCGGCAGACCACACTTTCGCCGAAAAGCGTCGGCAACACACTCACCCGCAAGTCAATCGGATGTCCGCCGATAGTCAGCCGGATGCGTCCGTCCTGCGGCAACCGCCGTTCTGCGATGTCGAGGTTTGCCATCACCTTGATACGGGTCGTTATTGCACTTGCCAAGTGGCGCGGCGGCGGCACCATTTCGTAAAGCGTACCGTCCGACTTAATGCGGATTTTGAATTCCTCTTCAAACGGCTCAAAATGCAAGTCGCTGGCGTGTTCTCTGATACCGCAAAGAAACACCAAATTGAGCAGTTTCCGCACCGGTGCGGACTCGCTCAATGCCTCGATACTTGCCAAGTCCATTTGACCGGCATCAAGAGCAGCGGCAGCTTCCGCCAAACTCTTGTCGTTTTCCATATCGTGAATGAGCGACTCGATGCTCTCAACATCGGAAGCGTAATATCTTTCCAACGCCTGCTTTACATCATGTTCCGTTGTTACAACCGCACGAATTTCATAACCGAGAAAATTGCGCAGTTCATCAAGCGTAACAATGTTCTGCGGTTCACACATCGCAAGTGTGAGAATTTCATTACGGAAAGAAACCGGTATGACTTTATAAAGTTGCGCCATCGGTTCTGTCAAATGCGAGAGAACCTCCGGCGGTATTGTCATGTCGCTCAAGCCGATGACTTGCAAACCGAGTTGTTCCGCAAGAGCAATGGCGAGTTGGTCATCATTGATATATCCGAGCGACATGGCGGTCTGCCCGATTTTCTCGTCGTGCCGCTGCAAATGCTCTTCGATAAGAATTTCGAGTTGCTCTTCATCAATGAAATTGAGGTCAACGAAGACCTGTCCGATACGTCTTAAAGCCATTGTTTTCGTTCTTTCTCATTCACTAAACATTAAAGTTTATTATTTCGCTAAACACTTACGTGTATTTAATTTTTGGATTGCGTTTCGGCGGTTCCGGCGGGGCATCATCGCCTCTTTCGTCCGCTTCTTCGTCCATTTCTCCGGATTCCCACCGCAGCATTTTTGCTGCCAGCGGGTCAGGCAAGTTCGACTTTATCAATGCGTCTTCTTTCGTTACGATTTTATCCTTCCACAGTTGGAATAAGCCGTCGTCAAGAAGCCGCATACCGAGTTTATGTCCCGTTTGAATTGCCGATGTAATACGGAAGGTCTTGTTTTCACGAATCAAGTTCGCAATAGCACTGGTAACAACAAGCATTTCGTACACGGCAACACGTCCGCCTTGGATTCTCGGCAGCAACTGCTGCGCAAGAATTCCGATAATCGCTGTTGATAACTGCGTCCGAATCTGGTCTTGCTGATTTGTCGGAAACACGTCAATGATACGGTTAATCGTACCGGCTGCACTGGATGTGTGCAAAGTTCCGAAAACGACGTGACCGGTTTCCGCTGCTGTAATTGCCGCTTCAATCGTTTCAAGGTCCCGCAATTCGCCGACCAAAATCACGTCCGGGTCTTGCCGCAGTGAACGCCGTATCGCTTCGGCAAAAGTCGGCACATCAATACCGACTTCACGTTGATTCACCGTCGACTTCTTGTGATAATGATAAAACTCTATCGGGTCCTCAATCGTAATAATGTGGTGGTCGACGTTTTGATTTAAATAGTCAACACATGCCGCCAGTGTGGTGGACTTGCCTGAACCCGTGGGACCCGTCACCAATATCAAGCCGCGGGGACGCATAATCAATTCAGTCATCACCGGCGGTGTGTTGAGTTCCTCCATTGACATCAATTTGGTCGGAATCTGCCGCAGTACCATACCGGTATTGCCGCGCTGCTTGAATATGGAGACACGAAAACGCGCCTTATCGCCGAAAGCAAAACCGAAGTCGGAACCTCCCGCCTGCTGCAACTCCTGCTGACATCTTTCCGGCGAAATGGACTTCATAAGCGAAGTCGTGTCATCTGGTTCGAGAACCTTTGTATCGAGCCGCATTAAACGTCCGTGCAAGCGGATAACCGGCGGCTGCCCGACTGCAATATGCAAGTCAGACGCTCCGCGAACAACAACGGTCTCCAAAAGTTTGTCAATAAGTACTGTGGCTGCGCTCATCGCTTATATCTATACTCCGATTGTGTAAAAACGAAGAAAACCTCTTCTCCCACACTATATTATTAGCATAGAGATGTGAAATTACAAGAAAAACCCGAAATTTTATGAAATTTAACCCTATTCGTCCATTCGGGCTACCCGCATTACTTCCTCAATCGTAGTTATGCCGCGCAGAACTTTGCGGAGTCCGTCGCTGTATAAGGATGACATTCCTTCGCCGAGTGCCGATTTTCGTATCTCGGTGCTGCTTTCCTGTTTGAACGTCATTTCCCTGATTTTCGCGGTCATCATCATCAGTTCAAAAATCGCCATTCTTCCCCGATAGCCGGATTTATTGCAACTTCCGCAGCCGCGCCCTTTCATGAACGTTGCCTTATTTGCCTGTTCCATAGTTATGCCCGACTCCCGCAATTCTGCTTCATTGGGGACATACGGCTTCTTGCACTTCGGACAAATTGTACGCACAAGACGCTGCGCCATTATCCCGATAACTGAACTGGAAACCAAATACGGCGGTACCCCCATATCCACCAAACGTGTAATAGCACTGGGCGCATCGTTGGTATGAAGTGTGCTAAATACCAAGTGTCCAGTCAAAGATGCCTGAATTCCCATCTGTGCCGTCTCCAAATCCCGCATTTCGCCAACCAGAATTATATTCGGGGCTTGACGCAGCATTGCCCTAATCACGCGGGCGAAATCCAGTCCAATCGAGTGTTTGATTTCCACCTGATTGATACCCGGCAGGTAGTACTCCACAGGGTCTTCCGCTGTGATAATTTTCCGGTTCGGTGTGTTCAACTCGTTCAAAGCGGCGTAAAGAGAAGTCGTCTTGCCAGAACCGGTTGGACCGGTCACAAGGATAATTCCGTTGGGACGGCGTATAAGAGTACCGAATCTCTTGTAGTCCGCCTCGGCAAACCCCAACTGAGTCAAATTGACCCGAATGTTGTCCTTGTCTAGAATTCGCATTACGATGGACTGTCCGTGATTGGTCGGAATAACGCTCACCCGCAGGTCCAATTCTTTGTCCAAAAGCGACAATTTTATACGTCCGTCCTGTGTTCTTCGCCGCTCGGCAATGTCAAGACGGGCAAGAATCTTAAAACGGGATAAGACCGACCCCTGAAGACGTTTGGGAATTGTGTCCCGCTCTATCAAAATACCGTCAATCCGGTATCGGACTCTTACCCTGTCTTCAAACGGCTCAATGTGAATGTCAGAGGCGCGCAACTGGACTGCTTCTTCGATAATCATGTTGCTTAATCGGACAATCGGGGCATCGCTGTCTATCACCGATGACGCGTCAATGCCTAAACTGTCGGTTGCGGTGAAGTCAATCTGCGTGTCGGTCATTTCCTGAATGAGCGAGTCCGCACTTTCGCCGATATTTTGCTTGTAATGCCGCGCTATCGCTTCGGTGATGACATCCTTCGGTGCGAGAAGCGGCTCAATCGGGCGGTTCAGAATGAAGCGGAGTTTATCGAAGGTTTCGATGTCATTCGGGTCACTGACTACCACGCGGAGAGTGTCACCATCAACTTGATACGGCAGAATACTGTTTTCACGGGCGACGGATTCCGGCACTAATTCGATGATAGCAGGAGGAATCATTATGCCGCTGAGGTCGATATATTCCAGACCGTATTCTTCGGCAATAGCGCGGGTAACATCTTCACTGGCTGCGTAGCCGAGTTTAACGATGGAATCACGGACACGAAGACCCGTTGACCTTGACATTTCCTGCGCTTCGCCGATTTGCGAAAGGCTGAGGATACCTTTACGTTGAAGTATAACGAGATAACTGGTTTTTTTAGCCATAGTAACGGAAACAAAAAATTCTCTCTTGACGCAAATTCATGTAATCGGCATAATTCCCCGTTATGTTGCGCCCTTTTTTTATAGTTATATTCGCATTTGTTTTTTCCTTACCGGCATTGGCACAAGAAACAAAACCTGCTCCGTTTCTTGGCAATCCGATGGAAAAAACGTTTAATAGCGGAACCATCCGGGAATTCGATGGTCAAGCCGCCGATATAGTTCGCCGCACACCGCCCCTTCCAAACACCACGGCAAATATCACAAACAATGAAATCCCCGCGGTCGATATTTGGAACACTTCGGAACCGCTGCCGCAAATTACATCTGACGGCACCGGCAATGGGTTCACCGGCTGGAACGTCGGACCGCCTGCTGTACCGAGTACATCGGTACAAGCGCAACCGCCGTTTGCCGCTGACGCAAGCGGTTCCATGTATTCTAACATGAATAATACCTCCTTTGCAAGTCCCTTCAACGGGATAAATCCGAATTTGCAGCAAAATTTTCCGAATCTGCAACCGGACTATGCGGCACTGGCGGCACAGTACGCACAGCAGTATGTGCAACTGCAAAGTTCCGGGGCTTATAATCCTTACGTAAACCCTTATAATAATGCAGTTAACTTTCCGCAGCGGCAAGTGCAGCGGGGCGACCTTTTCAGTAATATGTTGATGAGCGGTGCGTTTGAACAGAATCCCGCGTTGTATATGGCAATGTATCAGCAGGAAGCGTTGCGGCACCAGCAGTCGCTTGAAGAGGAATATGAGAAGGAAAGAGAAGCCGAAGAGAGAGCGGGAGGCGGTGCATCGGGACGTTATCCGTATTTTGACGCTGTTGTCAGTTGTTTCAAAACGATTAGTCCGTTCAATACGCCGACTGGTCCCGACCGCGGTGTCGGTATGCCGTTGATGAATCGCAGTTGGCTTGACAGACCGTTTTACATCGGCGGCTTTGTCGGAACGATGAGCGGGTCAGAATTGGTTTCGAATATGATTGACCAAAAGAGCGGAGCGGACGGCGGTTTGATTTTCGGTATGAACATCAATGATTACTGGGGTTTGGACAGCCGGCTGCACTTTGCATCGCTGGATATTAAGGAGACCGGTAGTGGTGCGCTGATTTATCAACAGTGGTATGCGGCGCGGAATCCGGGTGCGGCATTTGTTCCGCCGCTGACGACGAGGACGAATCAGTTGACGATAGTTGACGTATCGGTTCA